>JBAXBI010000177.1:0-3599 GCA_037142055.1 Candidatus Omnitrophota bacterium
TCCTTTTAAATCAATAGTAAAAGCATTCGCATTAGATTCTAAAAAAAAGGTTAATAATAAAATCAAAATATTCTTTTTCACATCTAGTGCGCCAAAATATCCATGGAGAAAATAGGCATCAACATAGCAAAAACAATAAAACCTACCGCTAACCCTACAGTCAAAATCATGGCCGGTTCCAATAAAGTAGTCATGAAACGAATGCTTTCATTAATATCCCCTTCATAACTTTCAGCAATATCCGCCAAAGCACCCTGTAAAGACCCACTTTCTTCAGCTACCGCTAACATTTGCCGAATCATATCTGGTATCAGCAAGGATTGATTCAAACAATTCCCTAAACTTTCCCCTGATCTTAATTCAGCAACACAAACGGATAAGTCTTCTCTTAACTGTGGATTGGTGATCGTCGGTATTGCAACTTCCATAGAACGCACTAAGGTTAAGCCACTATTAAGCAATAAATAAGTCGTTCGGGTAAAACGTGATAAATCCGTCTTTAAAACCAAATCTCTCAAAAAAGGAACTTTTAATACCCATAGGCCTATAATCACATCTGCGGACGGACTCTTACGCCACTTATTAAACGCTATTACGGCAACACTGCCCCCTACACCAATTAGAATCCAAAACTTCTTTAAAAAACCACTAACTTTCATGACGATCACAGTAGGCATAGGCAAAGCCTGAGAAGTTCCAGCATAGATAACCGCAATCTTAGGCAAAACAAAGGTCAGAATAAAAAAGACTGTTAAAGCTCCTACTGAAAACATCAACAATGGATACGTTAAAGCCCCTGAAACTTTTGAAATCAACTCTTGCTGTTTCTTCTGAAATTCAGCTATATCTAGTAAGACATCACGCAAATGCCCTATTTCCTCACCTGCCTGAACCATAGCTATATATAAAGGAGAGAAAACTTGTGGGTATTCACTTAACGCTAAAGAAAATGTACGTCCACTTTTAACTGAAAGAGCAATATCACTAATAATTTTAGCTAAATAAACATTTTTTGTCTGGGCGCTGATAACCTCTAAACCTTTTAATAAAGATACACCTGATTTTACAAGGCCACCTAACTGCTTGGTAAATTGATAAATCTCTTTGGATTTAATCTTTTGCGGACGGATATTGCTAACTAATACGCCTTGAGCGACTTCTTCTAAAGAAACTGGCACTAACCCAAGCTGATAAATCGCATCAAGAGCATCCTCTTGATTCTGGGCTTCCATACGGCCAGTGACTGTCTCAGCAGAACTCTTTTTAGCTTTATAGATATAAAAAGGCATAAGATTTAAGGTAGTACTGTGGTAGGCAAAACATCCAAACTATCTTTGGAGGCAACATACATCACTTCTGACGGCGTCGTTAGCCCCTTGAGGACACATTGCCAACCATTTTGACGTAACGTTTGCATTCCGGAGGCAATAGCTGCTCTTTTGATTTCTTCAACACGTGGCTGCGAACTAAGCATTGCACGGATATTCTCATGCATTGGTAGAATCTCATAAATAGCCGTACGACCAAAATACCCTGTGCCATGGCAATGATCGCACCCTTTACCTTTATAAACCTTAAAATCATTTGATGAAAGAAATAACGTTTTGGTAATCTCATCTCGCACAGCTTCAACAGCATCATGGTCTTCGACTTTGCACTTAGGACAGATCAGACGCACTAAACGCTGAGCTACAAAGGCCTCAACAGAGGAGGCCACCAGATAAGGCTCAACCCCCATATCAATCAAACGGGAAATACCACTAGCCGCATCATTAGTGTGTAACGTAGAGAAAACCAAATGCCCCGTCAACGCAGTACGAATTGCTATTTCTGCCGTTTCCAAATCACGAACTTCTCCCACCATGATAATATCCGGATCATGCCTTAAAATACTACGCAAGCCTTCAGCAAAACCAAAATTTAACCTAGAATTAATTTGAATTTGAGTAATGCCTTCCATTTCATATTCAATCGGGTCTTCAATAGTCACAATTTTATGCTCATCACGATTAAGCTCATTAAGACACGCGTAAAGAGTGGTCGTTTTACCACTTCCTGTAGGCCCAGTCACAAATATAATCCCATGGGGTTTTGCTAAAAGGGTACGAAATTGAGCGGCATTAAATTCATTAAAGCCTAAACTCTCTAATGTCGTTCGCATACTCTTAGTCGGCAGAATACGAATAACCATACTTTCCCCGCGAGGGGTTGGAATAGTTGAGATACGCAAATCCAAATCCTGATCGTTAGTGCGAACAACCGTACTGCCATCCTGTGGCAAACGCTTCTCAGTAATACTCAAATTAGACATAATCTTAATACGGGATAGGATAGGCAACAGAAAAAGTTTGGCTTCAGGAGGCAGATTTCCATCAATTAACACACCATCAATACGATAACGCAAACGCACCTTATCTCGATAGGGTTCTAGATGGATGTCGGTCGCTCTTTTTTGATAAGCTTCCAAGATGATTTGATTAACCAATTTAGCAACAGAAGGATCCTCACTTTTCTTCTCAATATCTTCCACCCAAGCTTGAGTATGTGATTGATCCTTGTGTCTGGGCTCCTTCGTTAAAATCTTATCAATGGTCTCAGAAGCTAAACCATAATATTTCTTTAACGCTTCCTTAATATCTGACTTTAAAGCTAAAACTTCTTTTAGTTCAAGCCCTAAATGGACACGAATATCATCCCCTACGCGCACATCCAACGGACTAGAAGTGGCCAATTTTAAACAATTATTATCGATGGCAATAGGCATAAATTCATAAAAAGAAGCAAACTTGACAGGAACTCTTTCAATAACACTAAGGGGGATTTCAACTTGATTTAAATCGACAATTTCTAAGTTTAACTGACTGGAAAGAGATTCAACTATTTGACGATCAGTCAAAACGTCGTGGCGAATTAAGTAACTATGAAGATTTCTACTCTCACTTTTTGCTAAAACAACATAATGCTCGGCGTCTTCAATAGTTAAAAGACCCTTCTTCACCAGAACATCGACGAGAATTTTATTTGCAGCAGGCTTGTACATATTTCTTTAGGAGAAAGTTTTCAACTTAAATCTTGGGTGCGCGGCCAATCATATAAAAATCCTGTGCTTCCATATGATCATAATCACCACGTAAAATACGCTCACAACCGACGATGTTATCTTCCAAATGCACATACTCACCCTTTTTACCGGTAAAGACTTCACTAACGGTAAAAGGTTGGGTCATGAAATTATATAATTTCTCAGCACGCTTATAAACCTTTTGATCTTCCTTGCTTAGCTCTTCCAAACCAATAACAGCAACAATACGTTTAAGAGCATTGTGTTTGCTAAAATGCTGAATAACCTGCTGAGAAATATCATAATGTCTTCTTCCAACGACATTAGTATCCAAATTCGTACAAGAGCTCTGCAAGGGATCAATAGCCGGATACATACCACGTTGAACTAAATCACGAGATAGAACCACAACGCCATCCAATGTAGCGAAAATAGACACAACCGCTGGATCTGTCATATCGTCTGCTGGAACATAGACCGCTTGCATAGCTGTAATAGACCCGCCGCCTTCAACAGAACGAATACGCTCTTGAACAGT
>JBAXBI010000178.1:0-3589 GCA_037142055.1 Candidatus Omnitrophota bacterium
GTGACTATGACGTAGATGGAGTGACCTCTAGTGCCTTGCTTAGACGTTTACTTATACGTTTAGGGATCACAGCCGTCAATTATATTCCTCATCGAATGGAGGAAGGATATGGCTTAAATCATAGTATCGCGGATTTTGCAAAGGGGTTGGGTATTCATCTGATTATTACCGTTGATTGCGGTATTAATGCTTTTGGTCCCATTGAAGCTATCATGAAAGAGGGGATTGACGTTATCGTCATTGACCATCATGAGCCGGATGGAGATAAGATTCCCCCTGCCTTAGCAGTGATTGATCCAAAACGTACGGATTGTCTGTATCCATTTAAGAATTTATCAGCAGTTGGGTTAGTTGCTAAATTAGCACAGGCTTTATTAGGGTTTATGCCGGAGGATGATCTGGACCTTGTAGCAATCGGAACGGTTGCTGATGTGGTTCCACTTCGGGATGAGAATCGTATTTTTGTTAAAAAGGGATTGCCGTTAATTGAGAGCACTAAAAAACATGGATTGCTGGCTCTTTTAGAAATCGCCAAGATCTTAGGTAAGAAAATGAAGCCATATTATATTGGTTTTATTTTAGGTCCACGTCTTAATGCTGCAGGACGTATGGACTCAGCCAGCATCGCGCTTGATCTATTGCTTTCTGAAAATGCAGCGGAAGCCAAAGCATTGGCTATGAAGTTAGAAGAGCATAATCTTAATCGTCAGAAGATGCAAAATACAGTTGTAGAGGAGGCGTTAAGTATTATTGAAAATGATCTGGTGCTTAAAGAGCAGCAGGTAATTGTAGTCCAAAAGCAAGGATGGCATAAAGGGGTTTTAGGAATTGTTGCGTCTCGAATTGTAGATAAATATTATCGTCCGACCATTGTTATATCTGTTGAAGACGGGTTAGGAACAGGTTCTGCACGTTCCATTGATGGTTTTCATTTGCATGAAGCTTTAAGCAGTTGTTCGGCGATATTAGAGAATTATGGGGGGCATAAAAGAGCTGCGGGGTTAAGGTTAAAGCAAGAGAATATTGATCAATTCCGTTTAGATATTAATGAGTTTGCTAAGAGCGCCTTAAAAGATCAGGAATTTATACCTACTTTAGATATTGACTGTGAAATCCCTCTTTCAAGCATTGATTTAAGCTTAGTTGAAATTATTGAATCTTTGGAGCCTCATGGTGAGGGGAATCCAGCGCCACTTTTTTGTTCAAGGGGGGTAACAGTTAAAAGTCAGCCAGCCCTATTAGGGCGGGATACTCTTAAATTTTGGGTCACTGATGGAGTAAAAACTATTTCTGCAGTTGGCTTTGGATTAGGAAGTATGAAATCCGAAGTCAAAATGGGAAGTCAAATAGATTTAGCTTATAGTTTGGGAATTGATGATTGGAATAAAGCGCCAACAGCCCAACTGTTTATAAAAGATATTAAGCCGCGCGAGTAACTTTATTAGCTTGAATACAGCTGGTGCACACTAAAGCTCTTTGAACAGTTCCGTTATGTAAGATCTTGATGCGTTGTAAATTTGGCATAACAACACGGATAGATTTACCGACGACCTTAGAACCGGCGCCGCCCTTTTTCTTTTCCATACCGCGTCTTTTATATCTTTTACCGATAGCGCGAGTTTTTTCGCAAACAATACAAGCTCTCATGGAATAACCTCAAGTGTTAGTGTTAATTTTAAAATTGAAAGCATAAATATACTGGAAACCAGATGATTGTCAAGGAGAATATGAATTTAACCCAATTACCCACATACCAGCAGAGAAGTTTTGTACCCAATGATGCCAATTTAACAGATGTTGGCGTTGTTAAAGGTCTTTACCTAAAATTGTTAGATACTTCCATTAATTCTGTAAAAGAGTTAGAAAATTGGCTACTTAATCGCTCAGAATTAGATGCTGCTTTAAGCCAAGGTGGTTCTATCTTGTATATTACAATGACCTGCCAAACGGATAATGCCCAGGCAGCTCAAGCGTATACCCAATTTATTCAGACAATTCCTCCTGCTATTAAACCCATTAATGATGAACTTAATCAGAAATATATAAATCTTCTTAAAGCTTATCCTTTAGATGAAGCGCGCTATGGAGTGCTTAACCGTGCGACAGTCACTGATATTGAGCTCTTTAAAGCTTCTAATGTGCCTTTGCAAACTAAGGTGGAATTGCTCTCCCAAGAGTATCAAACCATATCTGGTGCCATGACGGTTAAGTTTGATGGTAAAGAACAGACCATGCCTCAAATGGGTAAATATTTATTAGAGCCAGATCGCCAAAAGCGCAAAGAGGCTTGGGGTGCTATGACTCAGAGACGTTTAGCGGATCAAGAAAAGTTGGAGAATCTATTTGATGAGATGTTTAAGCTTCGCTGTCAAATTGCCGCGAATGCCAATTTAAATAGTTTTATCGAGTATCAATTTCAAAATTACCATCGATTTGATTATACTGCCTCTGACTGCAAAAAATACCATGAAACCATTGAGCAGCTGGTGGTGCCTATCTATGGAGAAATCTTAAAGCAACGTCAAAAGGAAATGAGCCTAGATGCCTTAAGGCCGTGGGATTTGGCTGTTGACCCAAACGGACGCAACGCTCTTAAGCCTTTTGATAAAGTTTTAGATTTAATTGGTAAGACACAGAAGATATTTAACAGTCTTGACGTTAATCTGGGCGCTCAATTTAAAGAAATGAATGATTTAGGTCTTTTGGATTTAGAAAATCGTAAAGGCAAGGCCCCAGGCGGCTATCAAAACACTCTTAATGAGGCCCGTAAGCCGTTTATTTTTATGAATGCCGTAGGTGTTGACGATGATGTGCGAACTCTTTTGCATGAGTCTGGCCATGCGTTTCATGCCTTGGCATCTGCCAAAGAACCGTTGGTAGATTATCGTAAATCGCCGATGGAATTCTGTGAGGTAGCTTCGATGGCGATGGAACTTTTGGGAGGTGAATATTTGAGTGAATTTTATTCTCTAGAAGATACCAAACGTTCAAACCGCGAGCATTTAGAAGGCATAGTTCATGTGTTGGCATGGGTGGCTAATATAGATGCGTTTCAGCATTGGATGTATGAGAATCCTAAACATACACCAGTTGAACGCCGTCAAGCTTGGAGCAGTTTGTATCAACGCTTTGGTGGTAAATTTGTAAATTGGGATGGATTTGACCAAGAGCAAGCCTACTTGTGGCATCGGCAGTTGCATATTTTTGAAGTGCCATTTTATTATATCGAATATGGTATTGCCCAGCTGGGAGCTTTGCAGTTATGGCTTAAAGCAAAACAAGATCCTAAGCAAGCACTAGCCAATTATCGTCGTGGGCTTTCTTTTGGCGGCTCGCTTCCATTACCAGAGCTTTATAAGGCGGCTGGTATTAAATTTGATTTCTCTATGGAGATTATTAAACCCTTAGTTGATGAAGTCTATAAAGAGTGGAAAGCGTTAGTGTAGAGAGATCAAATGGACGAACAGCCACAACTTCCAGATCCCCAATATCTCCTTAAACTCATTTCTGCCCGAATGCCTTTTGGAAAATATAAGGATCGGCTGCTCATTGATTTGCCGGAAACCTATATTTGTTGGTTTAGCCGTAA
>JBAXBI010000179.1:0-3589 GCA_037142055.1 Candidatus Omnitrophota bacterium
GGCTTTAATGGCATCATCTTTTGTGTTAATCATAGGAACGATAACCCCATGCGCCCCCGCATCCATGACCCTCTTAATTAAACTATGACTGTTCTCTGAAACCCGGACAAACGGAACAGCACCGGAGGCCTCTATCACCTGAATGAGATTCTGAGCTTCATTCAAAGTAATTACCGAATGTTCCATATCAATGGTAAGCCACTCGAATCCAGCCCCAGCTATAATCTCTGCCACAGAAGGATGACTTAAAGACAGCCAGGATCCAATGCTAAGTCTATTCTTTTTCAACTTCTCTTTTAGTTTCATCGTTTGCCCCTTTACTTAATTACCAGACCGTTGAAAATATGTTTTTGTCATACCAAGTATCTTTTCCTTATAGGAGATCAATTCAATGCTTGTAAAACCACAAATCCAAGGCCTAAACCATATCCCAATAGCCATGGCTATAACATACAAAATGAACATGATAATAATATGCATCAGTGGCTTCAAGCTAATCAATCCGATCCCCCATGAAGTAGCTCCTGCCAAAGCCCCCAAAATAAGAAGAATCCTTACCTGCTTCAATAAAAAGGATGCAAAACCGACCCTCAGGAACCTTGCAATAAAAAATAATTGCAAATTGGAAGAAATAAATTGTAGCACAAAAGTCTCAATTGCCAACCCTTTGGAACCTAATCCTAGTCCTGGAATCAAATAAGTCCTTGGTGCCAGAAAGAAATACGCAAGCACGATCCCTCCTGTCATGGTCACAATGGATAAATTCCTATACAACACGACTTCCTCAACCGCATAAAAAAAAGTCGCGTTGATCTGACCCAAGGTATTATAGACAGAAAAGAATACCATGAATATTAATGGGAGTTGGGCCTGGGCATAATCTTTCCCCACAAAAACAGCCAGAAGCTTATCAGCATTAAACGTAATAAACCACGCAAGAAAGGCCGATAGAAAGAATAAGAAATCATAAAGACGCATATAAATCTGTTTTACTCGGGCCCTATCATTATTTCCGTGAGCAAAAGATGTTTCTCTCCAAAAAACATTCAATACAGACGTCGTAAAAAGTAAGATCAAACTGCTCCAACCGAAAGCTAACGAATAATAAGCCTGTTGAACGGCCCCAGCGATCGTTTGCAAAAACCAACGGTCAAATAAATTAGCTACTAACCCGAAGGCCTCATAAACCACCAAAGGCTTGCAATAGTTTATAAAATATTTTATGGCCTCTTTCATTTCCAAGCGACCATCCGACAATCGGACCAGATACAATTTCTTTTTTGATAAAATGAACCATAATGTCCATGGGATAATAACCAACGCAGAAATAAAACTTGCCCCAATATAAGTGTTTAAATTCAATATCCTTTGTTGAAACAGTATCAAAAAAGCCAGTGCCTTAAGAGCATTGGCAACAAAACTGATCTTCTGAACGTAGATCGATTCGGCTTTTGCTTCTCCAAACTGAATAAGCGACAGTGACAGGAAATTCATCCATTCCAAGACCGCAATCACAAAAATGCACCAGATCTCTTGGCCAGGAAAAAGCACATCTTTAAAAGACCCTATCAAAGATACTGTAATCAATACCATGACCAAAACCAGCTGCAACATGATCCATGAATTAAAAATTACAAATGCGGCCCAACTTTGGACATTCTTTGAGCAATAGGTAAAAAAGGCGTTGGGTGTCCCCAAATTCAAGAACCCCCTAATAGAGCCAACAACTCTTAAAATAAAATTGAAATTTCCATAGTTCACTGGCCCTAAAGAAGCGGGAACGATTGTCGTAGTTAATACCCCAACGAACAATTTAAAAATGTTCACACAAATAGTCACTAAATATCTTCTTTTGGGTGAATTAGATCTCACAAACCGTCCTTTGGACAAATATGATCAATGATCCGCTTTGACGCCAGGCCATCTAGATTCCCCATGTATACGGGCGCATATTTAGAAAGATATTGATCTAAAAATTCATTTAAATATGCTGGGTCGTGTTGATTGGATAAAACGAGATCTAAAAGTTCTGTTTTATTTGTCACACGAAGAACTTCTTGACCATGGGTTCCGTTAAAAGGAGCAAGAACAGATCCTTTCTTAAAATTCGGCTCCATAAAGATTGTGGGAACACCAGCCGCCTGAGCCTCGAAAAAACAACTGGATATATTCGTCACCAGAAGATCCATCTCCCAAATACGCTGCGAGAACGCACCTTCATATGCATATTTAAATGTTGTTGGCTTAACATCAAAGAAATTCAATAAATAATCATGATAATTTTGGTTGGCTAAATGCGGACGATAGAAAACTTCAATACCGGCTGAAACAAGCTCATTAAAACTTGAAAAAATCTCATTGCAATATTTTTCTTGATACGCCAGCCTATCCAGTCTTGCGTAGAAGTTATCTTCAAAACTTAAAAATAATATCTTTTTGATCGAAGAAACCCTTTTTCGTTTATCCCTGGGATAAAGATCCATGCAAGGATTCCCTAAAGCAACAGCTTTCATACCCCTATAAGGACTAAATGTTCCAGCGGTGATCAACTCATCAGGCATTCTGAATTCAGCAGCTTTCTGTGCAGGTAAATGCCCCATTATCCCATGATCTACAAAGATGGTTTTAACATCTTCAAGCTTGCAAGCCTCTAAAACAACTTGACTTTTCTCATCCAAACTATCCCGCATAATAACAGCATTAATATTAGCCGTTTTGATCGCACTTCTTACCTGCCCCAAATATTTAAGCAAAATTGGGATAATATTCATGACCATGTCTTTAACGATCGGACAATAAAGATTACTATAATCAATACCATTAATGATAAAATCACACCCAAATTCCCTTCCTTCATCAATGCCTTCAAATCTTTGTTTTAAACCATTTAAGAAATTAATTTCCTCTTGGTTGAATTGATATTTGACATGTTCAAAATCTAAAAATGTCAACCCTGAAAACAAAACGCGTGACTTAAAAATATATTCGGTCAGATCAGGGACAACAAAGTGCTGTTCATCACATTCCAAAAGAGCGTTTAAATTAGGATAATTAAAGAAGTAAATATTCTTCTTTGCAAGTTTGAATCGAAATCTGTTCCTTATACAACTGAATAGATTGATTGAAAATTTAACCACCTGCTTCAAAGACTCTTTAATCGCCACTTTTAGGTAGAATTTTTGAGGGTCGTAACTTTTTCTGCTTGTAAATATTGCTTCAGGGATCTTCTGTTTCACTGGTAAAGAAACTGACGTAGCTCCAAACTGTTGAGCGATTTTGCTGATAAGATCGGCCATAGTAAACGCATCATCAAATTCATCCTTCAAATCCTTAAAATCAAAATATATGGTTTTAATTTTATCACATTCCCCAATAGCTTTTCGAACAACCTCAGCATATTTTATGACCAGAGAAACCTTATATGTCCTAGAAAACATAACTTGTACGAGGTCACCGAAAGATATTCCATGAAATACAGTTTGGTCAACCCCTTTAATCCTATACCAATTAGCAGCGAATTTGTCCGTAGCTAAATGAAGCATGTCGTAATCTTCTGTAGTTAATAACGCCTCTATAAACTTAAAATAAT
>JBAXBI010000180.1:0-3587 GCA_037142055.1 Candidatus Omnitrophota bacterium
GCAATTAAATTTCCTTTATTATCATAGTAGCCGGCTTCATGTTTTTCTTTCTTGTCATCAGTCCAAGCTCCTTTCTTCTGAAGCTTTCCGCTTCCATATACTAATCTATCCACATTATTAACAGTGTAGGTGCCGCCGCTTCCATTGGATTCATACCCTGTAAATGAACCATGGTCTGAATAATTTTGGGTACCAAAATAGGAATGTAATTCTCCATCGCTTCCATAACGTTGAGCTAAACGAGGAACGGCAAAAAACATTGAGAATATTCGTATCGATTTATCATTAATAATTGTTCCTCCCTCACCATTCGCATTCTCTTGAACATAGCCTTTGCCATTGATCATTTTCCCACTTTGATCAGCAACTGTTTCTCCAGTATCATTATTCACCCATCCCTTTTTCGCTGAATCGTAGGTTACCTGAGTTCCTGTGTTCTTTTCCTTAATGAATGGCAATGCTAATGCTCCAGGTAACATCTGTATGGAACTTGTTATTCCTTGTTCTAACACACTATTCATAGTCGCAAGCGACATCGAACCTGTTGTGTTGATTAATTGCATGGAACATAACTGTAAAATATATTGACTCTTAAGCTTGTCATTAGAAACTTTTTGAGGAGCGCCCATATAATCTGCTACCACATAACCGCCAGGACCTGTTGTATGGTTGATGGCCTGCCCGGTGATCTCATCATTTTTCTTCTTCATGCTATTCCACATATTATCTTCAATAATTGCATTTTGTACTGTGTAGCCTGCTCTATCGCTTATCCCATCCATCGTTGCGTTAAAGTTCCTTACGCTCCCAAAACTGCCTGTTCTTATATAGATCCCCATGTTGCCGCCCATGGCCAATCCCTCTAAAGGACCAGTTGGCGCTGCAAGAGTATTCCAAAAACGACGTCCCCAAGAATTAGAATCTTTAGCTCCTACTTCAGCTCCCTGTTGTGAAGTTGTCTGTGAAGGATTCATTGTGCTATTTTTGTCAAATGTCGCAACCGCCCCAGAAATCACAAGAGCTGTACCAAAAAATAAAACCGCTCTAAATTGTGAAAGCTTTTCTTGAAAATCCATTTGGGCTTCTGCAGAAGCGCTCTTCCCAGGCTTATCCCCTACCACGGCAGACTCTAATTGTGATACGGCTATCGCAAATACAGCTTGCTTGGCACCTACAACAAGCCATTTCTCAATACTTTGTCCCCAGCTTTGGCCTCCTAAAACGCCTCTGTTATCAAAATAGTTTGAAGCTCCTGTTCCTATAATCCCGCTGATAGCATTGCCAAGTCCTTGAGAGAAAGAACTGTCCGCATGAAGACCTACCTGAGCTGCTGCTATACGAACTCCGATACCCGCAGCTTGTCCTATAACTAAAGCAACATCTGGTTTTAAGATTCCCTGAGCCATTAATGTCCCTGCACCCCAGACTCTGGTTTGAATCGGTCCACCGGTCCACAATAGTTGCCCAGGAGTAGCCGCTACCCACACTTTTGTCTGTCCACCATGGGTACTCGTAAAAGAGTCAAACCCATCTTGATAGCTCTGCGTTGTTTGTTCAGAAGATAATAGTACATTGGTAGGGTTAACGCTTGGCTCTCCTCCACCTTGAGCGGAATAATAATCATAAGCACTTTGGTAAGCTTCTGAAGAATTACCTGAGGGCATCCACGCTGGTTCACCGCCACCTGCAGCGGCTGCTGTGTCATAGCTCTGTTGATACTGAGCCGCTTCAACATATGAAGATCCACTACTATCTGCTGTCTCATAATGACCTGTGTAAGCACCTACCAATCCACCAATATTTAGATTAAAACCAAATAATGACTGCATTCCATTATCAAGACCATAAGCAGTCAGGCCAACACCCAGGTCCCCCCCTATAGCACTTAAAACAGACGATAATCCCTCCGACAAAATTTGTTTTGTATCGCTTGAGCAGCCACTGCCATCAGAACCGCAAAGGGCATTGGAAACGGCTTTGACGATCTGCATGATGATATAGCCTTTAATTAATCCAATAACAAATCCTTGGGCGAAACTGACCGCAAAACTAGTTGCAATGCTTGTGGCTGTTGCCGCTGTTGCCGATGCAGCAGCAGAACCGATGGCTCCGATCCCTGCTGAGCAAGCGGCCGTGATTGCAACCGTTAAAATAAATCCTGTTGTAGCATCGCAAACGCCTTCCATCTGGCAGATGGTTGCTATCTTGGACGCCATTTGTGCAATCCCTACACCAACAACCATCGCTTGACCTATTGTTCCACCAATACCAGCCCCAACGATTGCTGTTGCAATTTGAATACCCGCTGAAATCAACTGTGAAGAAATGGTCACTAGCCCTGGCAGGTTTTGGGAAAGGTCACGCCATTTATCTCCCCAAACGAACGCTTGGATATTTTCAGGGACAGTTTCAAAAGAGACCAGCGCATCGCCAACTTCGTTAACAGGCACCTGGGCATAAACGAATCCGTTTACAGTTTTCTCAAAATCTGCGCGATCTAAAATTTGTGGGTGACCTAAGTCGTCTATAAATACTTTTTTGCTATTAATCTTTTTGACGGTAACAAAATGTTCTTTGTTTAATGAAGCGATAAAAGGTGTGGTTAATTTTAGCTCATCCTTAGGCTCAACCTTGAGAGCTTTATAGTTAAGTCCTAAGGCGCTCCCAACCTTGTTGATTGAAAACAAGGTGGTCTTTAGTTTTGGATCCCCGACCTTGATGATATTCGCCATCAAATCCGTTGAGATCGTTAAAACCGAAACTTCTTCAAGAGATCTATTTATACCCTTCAGATTTAAAAGCTCTTGTAATGAATAAACACCGCAGTTAAGTACATTGCTTTTAGGGTCATTCAGCCATTGTGTAATGCTGGCAATATTGCCTTTTGTAAACGTAGTCTTGGTGTCGACGACAAGAGTTCCAACACCTTCTTTTGTTTTTTGATTGGCCTCCGCCTTTTTCTCTGGGCCGTCTAAACTTAGTTGAACGCGCAGTCGATCCTTGTCTTGAATTTGTTTAAGCAAATACTCGACGGAACCTGCCACCTGTGTTTGCGGGGCCACCTTGGGCATAACATCGTTACCTGCCCCCATAGGCGCTTGAGTAACGGGAAGATTCTTGTAAAGCACTGTTGAATTGTAACCAAAAGCCCAACTGACTTGATCGGGGACAAACACCAACAACACAACAATAGCGACCATCTTGATCCACTGTTTAAAATTGCTGACAACGGGCGTTTTGTCGGCTTGTGGGGTTTGGATCAAGCTTGGGTCGAAATTCTCTTCGAGGACTTTTGCAAACTGTTCTTGGGAAAGACCTTGCGGAGTAGGCAGCAGGGGGGCATCTGAAGTTTGCCCTTTATCTATACTATTTTCGATAAAAGGAATTTCACCTTCAGCCTGTTTGTCCTCGTGAGAGGAGTTTTGGTTAGTGAAATCTTCGTTTTTAGCCATCGGTTGTCTTTTAAACTATTATGTTTGTCGACGGTATCGCCCCGTATGCCTGAAGTATAACATATTATATTCAATTGGCCAGTTTTCCCAAGATATTTTACGATTTTATCTCCTTTATTATCAACACTTTACATT
>JBAXBI010000181.1:0-3587 GCA_037142055.1 Candidatus Omnitrophota bacterium
GAACGTGCCGCCGCGCATTTCGTCGGCGGAAATTTTCCGGTCGCGCGCCTTGGCAGGTAATGCGGGTATATTTGTGACCAAGGTGCTTTATGTTAAAGATAATGGAGTTAAGAAATTTGTTATTGTTGATGGCGGGATGAATGATTTAATTCGTCCGATGTTATATGATGCCTATCATGAGATTGTGCCAGTTAAGGAAGATAAGGCGGCAAAGGTTAAGGTTGATGTTGTAGGGCCTATTTGTGAGAGTGGAGATTTCTTTGCGCATGACCGCCTTTTACCTCAAGTTAAAAAGGATGATTTATTGGCAGTGATGAGTGCAGGGGCTTACGGTTATGTGATGGCCAGTAATTATAATGTGCGAGGGCGTGTGCCGGAAGTTATGGTTCGTGGAAATAAGTTTGAGATTGTTAAAGAGCGAGAGACTTTTAAAGATTTAATGAAGGGTGAGAAATTACCGAGGTTCTTAAAATGATCAAGGTTCCATTTGTTAAAATGGTTGCAGCAGGGAATGATTTTATCGTCATTGAAACTCAATCTAACATAGATTATGTTAAGTTTACCCAACAGGTTTGTGCCCGGCAGAGTGGTATTGGAGCGGATGGTGTTTTGATTTTTGATAAGTCCAAGAAGTCGGACTATCAAATGCGTATTATTAATGTGGATGGTTCAGAGGCGGAAATGTGCGGTAATGGGGCCCGCTGTATGGTTTCTTATATTGTGGCTAATTTTCATCCAACGAAGAAGGTTTTTGGCATGGAAACCATAGCCGGTGAGATTTTAGGAGAGGTTGATGGAGAAGATATTCGTGTGCGCTTATCCAATCCTAAAGATTACATGCCTACTCTTAATATAACGATTGCGGGTAAGAAAATGCGAGTGGATTATATTGATACAGGAGTTCCTCATACCATCGTTTTTGTCGAGGGTTTGCAGGAGGTGGATGTGAACGATTTAGGACGTTTGATTCGTCATCATCCGCGCTTTTCCCCTAGAGGAACCAATGTCAATTTTGCGGAAGTTGCATCTCCTCAAGGCGGACGGTTGGGAAATAGTATGGTGGCGGTGCGTACGTATGAACGAGGGGTTGAGGCAGAGACTTTAGCTTGTGGGACTGGGTCGGTTGCAACAGCGTTGATTGCATATTTGCATACGCATCCTAATGTTAAGGAACAAATGGGTGCATCAATGAAGGTGTTAACAGCAAGTAAAGAAGTGCTTGAGGTAACTTTTGATTTACATAAGGACAATAAAATTGATAATGTATGGCTAAAAGGCACAGCCAATGTAGTTGCCAAGGGTGAATATTTTTATAAAGGATAAAAAATGGATAGAAAGAAATTTCACGGCGCATTTACTGCTTTAGTAACTCCTTTTACAAGTAACGGGATTGATGAAGCCGCCTACAAGAAACTTATTGAATGGCAGATCGCCGAAGGTATTCATGGTTTAGTGCCTTGTGGGACAACAGGAGAATCTCCGACGTTATCTGAGAAAGAACATGAACAGGTTATTAAGATCTGCGTTGAGACTGTTGCTAAACGAGTACCCGTTGTAGCAGGAGCAGGATCTAATTCAACGGCAGAAGCTGTCCATATGGCCAAACATGCTGCTAAGGTTGGTGCCGATGCTGTATTGGTTGTGACGCCTTACTATAATAAGCCAACCAATAAGGGAATCTATTTACATTACAAGGCTATCAGTGAAGCGGCTGACATTCCGATTATTCTTTATAATATCGCAGGACGTACAGGAAAAAACATTGAGCCAGATTTGATGGCTAAACTTGCCGGGATTAGAAATATTATAGGTGTTAAAGAAGCCTCTGGTAATCTCGAACAGATGAGGACTATTCGTGAAGTATGTCCTAAGAATTTCTTGTTGATTTCAGGAGACGATGCTTTAACCTTGCCTATTTTATCCATGGGAGGAGTTGGGATTATCTCTGTTGCATCCAATATTGTTCCTCGTGATGTGTCTGGATTGGTTAACGCTTTCAACAAAGCTGATCAATCGAGGGCAGATAACATTAATGCCAAATTACTTCCTTTGATAGAGTCTTTATTTATTGAAACCAATCCTATCCCAGTTAAGACCGCTGTTGCTTTAATGGGGTTGTGTTCAGGTGCAATGCGCCTTCCGATGTGTGAAATGGAAGAGGCTAATCTTGCTAAATTAAAAGCAGCATTAACCGCTTACGGTCTAAAATTAAAATAAGGAATTCTAATGATTAAACTAGCTGTTTCAGGTTGTTGCGGTCGTATGGGGCAACGTATTTCTGCATTATCACTTCCAGATAAATTTTTTAAGCTTTCAGCGCTCTTAGAAGGTCAATCTCGAGAAGGAATGCCTGCTAAATTCCATAATGTGCCTGTGAGTTTTAGTAATGAAGCAATTAAAGGAGCTAAAGTTCTTATAGAATTTACAACCCCTGAAGCAACCATTGCTAATTTGAAAGCTTGTGTGAAGCATAAGGTGAATATGGTTATCGGGACAACAGGATTAGATAAGAGCCAGATTGCCGAGATTAAGAAGGCTTCAAAGAAGATTGCGATTGTTTATTCTTCTAATATGTCCGTTGGTGTAAATTTGGTTTTTGCCTTAATTCGTCGGGTAGCCCAGGTAACAAATAAAAGTTATGATATCCGTTTGACTGAAACACATCATATCCATAAGAAAGATGCTCCCTCTGGAACTGCTAAGACTATGGCGGAGTTAGCTGAGCAGTTTTCTAAGACTAAGGTTCAGGATATTCAATCTATCCGCGAAGGGGAAGTGATCGGCGATCATACCATCACCTTTGAAAGTGATGTGGATTTGATTTCAATTCGCCACAATGCCAAGACCCGTGACATTTTTGCTGAAGGTTCCTTGGTAGCTGCCAAGTTTCTCGCCAAAAAGAAAACAGGTTTGTTTAATATGCAGGATGTGTTGGGATTGCAGCAGTGATTTTGCACGTGTAAGTATTAATGCAATGGACTTATAATGACCTTTAACACTAAGCATTCTATAGTTTTATTCTATATTGTTTTACTTTTATTTTCTCCCTGCCTAGCAATAGCTCAAGTACAAAACGTTCAAGCCTCTCTTGACCAATTCAATAAAATTAATATCGTAAAAGAAAATGTAAAGAAAATTAAGAAAGCGGTTACGAATGAAACAGATATTCAACAGTGGTTTGGTAAGGCCGCGGGATATTTTATTTTAGAGAGTCCAGTAACAGCTGAAGATAAGTTAGAGTTTGATAAATTATTACATAAACATATTCCCCTTGAATTGAAACCAAAATATCCATTCCCAACAGTTAATCAGAAGGTTTTATATTATATTATCCCTTGGATATTTGAACATCCTGTGCCTTGCAGTTCGATGAAGGGGGAATGTGTAACAATTGAGAATTTGGTTCTCTTTGTTACGGTTGATAAGAAAACAGCTATGGTTCAAGAGTTCGCTTCATTCAAGTTTCATTTTGAGCACAAGTATGAGCCAAAAAATAATTTAATTATAAAGAGTCAGAGTCAGACGAATTAATTTTTCGTAAATTGTAATCACAAGTGCGACAAATAAATAAGAAGACTCCATAGATC
>JBAXBI010000182.1:0-3586 GCA_037142055.1 Candidatus Omnitrophota bacterium
AACGTTATTAATGCCCACGCGGTTCGTCCAAAAAATAGCCGGCCCTTTGGATCTTAACCTAATAAATATAGCAATTAATAGCATTGGAATACATAACAAAGCTATCAAAATTATAGTTAATATCAAATCAAAAATACGCTTTAACATGTTTTCCAATATTTAACTGTTTCCCTTATTCCTTCGAGCATAAACGGCGGCTTCCAGCCAAGCAGATTTCTGATTTTGCCGCTGTTAACCTATTTGTTCCTTAACATATTCCAAAAATCTTTCACAATCTTTAAGAATTGTCTCTGCTTCCGACCTACGAACTAATCGCTCCTCGTATTCGGCCATGTTCTTGATACGTAAAATCCTTATAATTCGATTGGAGTTAGTGTTGATCTCTTCGTTATCTTTAATTGATTTAAATATCTTCGCGGCATCATTATGATCTTCACCAGAATGTCTTTTACCCAAGAAATAAACACACATAGCATCACATGCACAAATACAAGAATGAATGGCATTAATGGCCGCAGCATTCCATTCTTGAATCTCAAATGAATTGCGAGCGGCATGCAGCTTTCTTCAAATAATTCTCATAAGCTGATTTGACCACATCCCTAGTTTTAAATCTTGCTGTCATGATTTATCCTTTAATAGGGGATATAATTGAATACCTCTATTAACTGCAGCAATAATCTCGAGTCCTTTTTTCTGATGCAGTTCTTTATCCGTTAACAGATAAGGGGAAAGCCTGTTACCGAATCTTTCTAAACACTCCAGTGACAGCTTATCTAAAGCTGCTTCTAACCTTGCCTTTTCTTGATTATTTTTAATCAAAATAAACAGATCAATGTCGCTATCCGCTCTCTCTGTTTTCTGGGCAATGGACCCAAAGAGCACCATTCTTTGAACTGATTTTAAAAGCAATCTCTTTGTGATTGTTTGCTTTAAGGTTTGCAATGGATCTTCAATGCTCTTGACTTGTTTCATTAATTCCTTAAGCATCGTATAAGCATAACTTTGACGGTTAACTTTCCACAAGTGAGATTTCCCTACCGTACTATAACCGACCAAATTAAACTCATTTAGATCCCGCAATGTGCGGTTAACGCTCATATGAGAAATTTTAAGAATCGAAGCGATTTCTCTTTCGCTCATAAGAGCTTCATGGTCCAATAAAAACTTAATAACCTTTAATTTTACTTCAGATTTAAATAAGTCACTTAATGTTATATAAAACCGCATAAGAAGCCCCTTGCATAACAATCTAGTTACAAGTGTAACATATATGTTACACAGATCAAATGTATTTTATTTCTCTAATATTCTATAACTTAAATGGCCATTCTATATGACCATTTCAAGTTATAATCTTGGATTAGTCACAATTTAACCGTCTCTTTAATCCCCTCTTGAAGCGTAAACGGAAGGCTCCAGGCCTTGAGAAATTCAAAATACAACACTGATATGAAGAAAATGAATTACTAATACAAAAGTATAGTTATTAGTATATATTTCATAACATTATACGAATAAACACCTTATGTAATACGCATCTACCATTTTAACCGTCTATCCCTACCGTGTAATTTGGTTTATAAACAAACGCGTTCTTCTGGTTAATCCTAAGAAGGATGCTCTTTTTATAAAGATCTTCTAAATCTCTCCTTGCAGTCTCATATACGACTTTATTAATCCTTTGATAATCTTTGATCCGAATATCAGAAGATAATTTGACTAAAAAAGAACTTAAAAACTTTTTTTGCCGCGCATTGATGAAGATTTGTTCCTGTTCAATCTTTCTAAAAACAAAATGTTTATGATAATGCGAAGCTATTTGTTTGGTGACTGATCCGATTGATTCTAAAACAACGTTAGACATATATAAAAGAAAATAAGTCAAGTCAGCATCATAATCTTCCACGTCTTTAATGGCGCGGTAATATTGGGCTTTCGATTTTTCAACAACTGACGATATAGAAAAATATTTAAAGAACTCGTACTCGTTTTTTATAAGATAAAAATAAAACAATGCCCGGGAAGTCCGTCCATTGCCGTCGAAGAAAGGATGGATATAAACTAAATAAAAATGAATAATGGCCGCTTTAATGATCGGGTGCGTAAATGTTCCCTCTTCAACTTGATTGACCCACTCAACTAGACGCTGCATGGCTTCAGGAACCTGTTGGGCTGAAGGTGGTGTATAAATAAGGCGTCCTGATGAATCTTGGATGTACACCTGATCATCCCGAAACTTCCCCGCGTATTCTTCTTGCCCTTTTTCGAGGGTTTTATCCGTAATAATCTGATGTAACTTCAGGACAAGATCTATAGAAAGCTCCTTATGCTTCTGTTCAAAAATAAATTGCATCGCTTTATAATTATTTAAGATCATCTGTTCACTATGATCTTTAGGTGTGTCACGACCCGCCACTAGTTCGCGCATTCTTTTTATCGTTGAAAACGCGCCTTCTATAACGCTTGAATAAAAAGCTTCTTCAACCAGCGAATCCTTCACCAATTCATTTTCAATATCTTTGCTGACAGCTTTGTAAAGCGAATCTTTCCCGGCGGAATCAATGTGATGAATAGCCTTTTGAAGAGCTGGCAAATTACAAAACCAGAATGAATTGCCTTTTTGATCTTTAAAGGGAAGAAAATCTGCTTTACTCTTTCTTAAACGAATAGTTTCTGCCCAAAAATCGTTCAAAGAAATGTCATTGGAAAGACGATAGGCAATTTCTTCCTTATTCAGATACCTTGTAAAAGTGAATAATTTAAGCTGCTCTTCCATAACATTATCCTCTTTATCTACTAAATAACTACCATATAAGTACTAATAATCTACTAAATTATAACACATTTCCCCTTATACACCAGGCATTTCTCACTGAAAATAATTCAGATCATTTACCCGTCTCTTTAATCCCCTCTTGAAGAGTAAACGGGGACTTCAGCCCAAGCAGATTTCTGATTTTGCTACTGACAACACGAAGAGAGCCAATTAATTTATCCATCACATCTCCCTGCCCTGCAAGAGTAGCTAGCGCCTTTAAAATGGAAAACGGCAAAGGGAATAAAATCACCTTCTTGTTCATTGCAGCGGCAATCATATTCATCAAATCAGGGGTGGAAACATCTTGCCCATCACTGAGTAAAAAAGTCTCACCTACAACTGACAGAATTCTAATATTAAAATTCTCATATTCATAATTTCTTTGATAAACGAATAAAAGTTTTGGAAAGGGAAAGATATCAAGAAAACTTGCAGAATCCACAGTTCGCCTAAATAAACTTTAATATTTTATTAGCAATGCTTTGAGCCTCAAGCCCGTACCTTTTTCTTAAATACTGTGCAGAACCATTAACTTTCAACAATTTCTCTGGTATCCCTATTCGATGGAAATGACCTTTGTATCCGGATTCACATAAAACTTCTGCCACAGCTGAACCAAGCCCGCAAACAATAGTATGTTCCTCAATAGTAAAAATATTCAAACAAGACTGAGAATATTTCTTAATTAATGGAATGTCTAGCGGCTTTAGAGTATGCATGTTAATAAGCGTCACAGAGATGCCCTTTTTCTTAAGGAACTCGATA
>JBAXBI010000183.1:0-3568 GCA_037142055.1 Candidatus Omnitrophota bacterium
TTATCTTATTCCACCAAGAGGCAATGTCATCGCGGAACACAAGCTCTATTTGACGTTAATTTTATTTTTGCCTGTAATTTGTTGGGGGTTATATAAAGCGGTTTCAAGAAAATTGTTTTTAATTGTTATGATTATAGTGTTTAGTGCTTTTACATTTTTAACTATTGAACGCAATAAACTTTGGGCAGATCCCGTTAAACTTTGGCTAAAAACAGTTGCTCAATCGCCAGATAAAGCTAGGCCTTATTTAAATCTAGGGGAATCGTATATTCGTTCGCACAGATTAAAGGAAGCTTTGATCTGCTTTCAAAAATCCTTAATTTTGGCTCCAGAAATAGCAGAAAGCTATATCAATGCTGCAGAAATTTCTTATCTTCAACATCATATGCCACAGGCAATGGCGTATATAGACCGTGCGATTAATTTAATACCAAATAATTATTTGTTTTATTTAGAACGAGGAGTGTTATTAGCAAGAGAGGGTAAAGATCAGGCTGCTATAGAAGATTTTACTAAAGCATTAAAACTTAATCCACAGTGGCGTTTGGCATATAAATTAAGGGGTATGCTTTACGGCAAAATACATAAAGAGGCCTTAGCATTGGCTGATTATAGTTCGTGGTTGATGTTTTATCCGAAGGATATTGATATTTTGAGTTTAAGAGCTGATTTGTTTTTCTCGAAAAAAGATTATCCATCCGCTTTATCAGATTATAATCGGTTAATCCAACTTCACCCGCGAAGTTCGTATTATTATAATCGTTCTATTCTGTATGAAATTCTCAAAGATAAGCAGCATATGCTTGAGGATCGCCAAAGGGCAAGGGGCTTAGGTTTTAAATCATAAGGTTACCAAAACCCTTCATTCTTAGCTTGAGTATTACGGAATGGTCCTACGAAGCGTACTTCGCGGTTTAACTGCAGGTCAAATTTTTGTTTAACAATTTCAATCATTTTTAGGTGAAGGTCATGCACGTCTTGAGCGGTGCAGTTGGTGCCTTTGACGATAATGTTGGCATGTTTTTCAAAGATATAGGCGCCACCTATATTTAAATTCTTTCCACCTGATTCTTCAAGAAACCAACCAGCCGCTTGACGTCTGTCAGCTTTTGAGGTTGGTTCAATATTTCGAAAGAAGCTGCCTGCACATGGATGAGTGTCAAGGTTAGGATGCTTTTCTATGCGTTTATTGAGTATATCTAAACGTTCCTTGGCTAAATTAACACTATCAGAGGGCTTTAGAGCAAAACGCACAGATAAGACAATTTCATTGGTTTCTTTTAATTGGGAATGACGATATTGGTAGTTAAAGTAACTATGTTCAACATTTCTTATATTCCCATCTTTATCTAATATCACGGCTGACTTTAATACATCGCCAACTTGACTGCCCCATGCGCCTGCATTTCCAACTACTGCTCCACCTACAGTCCCTGGGATTCCTGTTGTAAAATTAAGACCTTCTAAAGATTCGTTAATGCAAAAGAGAGCTAAGTCATCAAGTAGAGTGCTGGCAGATACAATAATATCATTGCCGTCACGTTTAATTATTGGAGAAGAGGAGACATAACGTATAACGGCTATATCAATACCTTGATCTGAAACAACAAGATTTGAACCTCCACCAATAAGAATAAATGGTGTTTTGTTTTCTAAGAGTGACTTTACTGTTTTTTGTAGTTCTTCAGGCGTTTGACATTCAATAAGTACTCGGCAGGGGCCACCGAGCTTAAAAGTTGTATAATCACGAAGCAATGCATGAGGGATTGTTTTCATGAGTTAAGTTTTTTAAGATAAGCATTAAGGGAAGCGATGCCATTGTTAATAGAGAGAGCTTTGTAACCTTTTTTGATGAGTGCTTCTGCCATAGCATGGCTACGACCACAACGAGCACAGAACAGCAGATACGAGTCGTTTTTATTGAATTCATTGATATTATATGGGAATTCAGAAAAAGGGATATGGCGAGAGGATTTTAAAGATGGCCAATTCTTTATTTCATCTTCTTCACGAATATCAATGAGTTCGTAATTGGTCAGATTCTCTATATTGATGTCATTAATATTTATATCCATGGTGCTCATTGAATCACCGGGCTTTGGGTTCCATATGCCCAAAGACTTAAACCATCGTTTAAAAATTCCTTTTTCCATATATGTAACCTTTCTTTAACTTCTTCGATCATATAGCGACAGGCTTTAAAAGCTTCATCCCTGTGGGGTGCCCAAACACCAATCCATATGGCAGTCTCACCAACGTTTAACTTTCCTGTTCTTTGGATACAGATAATGTCATTGATATTAAAACGGCTTAAAGCTTCTTTGACTATTTTGTTTCCTTCTTCCAGGCATAAAGGGGCATCTGCGATATATAAAAGAGCGGTGACTTTAGTGTTTTGATGTTCATCATTACGGACGATACCTTCGAAGCTAACTAAGGCTCCATTATTAGGATTAAGGGAGGAACTTCTAGCTTTCGTAAGATCAATAGGGTTTTCTTGAAGGATAAACATTAATAGGTAACCTTAACCACACCACCTAAGATTTTACATTGACATCCCAAGCGATGGGTGCGATCTAAAGATAAGTCGAGTTCTTCTTGATTAAGTTCATTAAGGTTCTCTGCACCTTCTAAGACTTCAATTTGGCAAGAGCCACAAACCCCTGAGTTGCAGCTAAAGGGGATTCCGACATTCTCGCATATTTCAGCAATTTGATTGCCATCGGGAACTTCATATTCATTATTATCAATGTGTAATTTTGCCATGGTTATGATTTAAATTGTAATACCGGAAAAACAATATTTTTCTCCGGATTTGGGAATTCATGAACAATAGTCTGTGGATATATAATCTTTATTTTATTAATAATTTCATCCACTAAGTAACGTGGGACTGATGCTCCGGAGCTTAAGCCAATTTTACTTTTATTTATTAAAATATCATAATCGAGTTGAGCGGCAGTATCAATAATATAACTTTCTACACCCAAATGTTGTCCGGTTTCTCGAAGGCGGTTACTGTTGGAACTATGTGGCGAACCACAAATAATAATCACATCACAAATTTTAGCGAGTTCTTTAACGGCATCTTGGCGGTTTTGAGTTGCATAACAAATGTCAGAACGGGGTGGACCAACAAGTTTTGGGAAACGTTGTTTTAATTTCTCGATAATCCCTTTAGTCTCATCGACAGAAAGAGTCGTTTGGGTAATAAAGGCAACAGCTTTATTTACATCGATATTAAGCTTTTCAACATCAGCTTCGTTTTCAACAACATGAAGTAGATCAGGATGAACATAGCCAGAGGTTCCTACCAACTCTTGATGGCCAACATGTCCTATGAGAACCGTATCAATGTTTTGACTAGAGAATTTAATAGCTTCCTTGTGAACCTTAGTCACCAAAGGACAGGTGGCATCGACAAATTTTAAATTTCTTTGGCGAGCGGTATTAATGATTTCGGGTTGAACACCATGAGCGCTAAGGATAATACGAGCTTCATTAGGGACATCATTTAAGTCTTCTACAAAAATAACTCCACGGCTTTTCATATCGTTGACAACGGAAG
>JBAXBI010000184.1:0-3549 GCA_037142055.1 Candidatus Omnitrophota bacterium
TAATGGAAACCACATTAATCCTTGGCAAGGTTCCCCTTTGGAAAACAGAAGACACGCAGGGCATCCAATGCTCTTTGACCTGCTTATACCACTCCCTATTTGCACGTTTCTGGTCAATAGCCTCGGGAATGTTAGGCACCACTCCTTTGATAATTGCATCCGTATCAAACAAGAGCATACGATCAATATCTGGAAACTGCTGCATAAAGCCATCGATGAGGGTGGTTGCCTTAGACCAATCTTCCTTTTCAACATATTCAATTAATAATGGCCTGTTAGCCAAAGAAATACCAAGACTTACCAGTGCATCTAGACGCTCATGGATCGTCGAAGAAGCTAAATATGCCAACGCTTTCTTCTGTTTAAAGAGACTATCTGTTATCTCACGATTTGTGTGGAGGTAATTCATGACGCCAAGAAATACAATCGGGACAAGGAGGCAAACAAAGAAAACACTTCGGTACAACCAAACCTTTGAACTACTGAGTAGATTAACAGCAAATTTCTTAATAAAATTGATTCTCACAAGAACTCCCTTTTGCACATCCATCTAGGATCAAAATCATTATATAGATAAATATATCATCTGCCCTTTATCTTGCCCATCAATTTTAAATTATAAACCCTCCTACAAACAATAAAGCCACCCAACACTCTTACATGTAAAGTGGCTTTAATCAGCAACAAAACTACCCTATTTTCTTTTTTATATCTTCTAAAATGTCTGGATTAACCTCGAATCCTTTTCCCATTGCCAAATACATATGTGCCAAGGCTTTGTCGTATTCCTTTTTACCTATATACGCCTTGGCCATAGCAAAATAAACTAAAGCATCATTAGCGTTATTCACAAGAGCTCGATTATAATCGGCAATGGCATAATCCCAATTCTCCTGTTGGAGATAAAGCCCCGCTCGACTCCTATAGCCTAAAGCAAAATTAGGACTAACCTTAATTGCCTGATTAAACTCATAAAGAGCATCTTCCAATCTTCCTTGATTCTGATAAATATTCCCCTGATAAATATGCCCTTCTCCCTTAGGATGAAATTCTAAAGACTGATAGTAGAAAATAACTAGCCCAAAAATAAGCGATAACGCTCCTGCCGCTAAGCGCATATAAATCTGCCCAACAGTCCAAGGCTCAAGAACTGCTTCATTGGGATTCTTAGGGTCATAATAAACATTAACATTATGAATGCGCCGATACTTATTCATAACCCGCAATGCCTCTACGGGGTTTCTAGTATCACCATTTTGAAATGACAACCTGTGCGATATGTACGTTTCCTTGCCAACAGTATATTTATACTGAACGTCCGTCCCATACCACCTGGCAGGATCAGCTCTTGGATCTACAAATTTAGGTAAATGATTAATCGTTAATAAGGAGGCAATCATTTGTCCCTTTGTATGCGGCCAACTCTGAGCATCTCGGGCTTGTTTTAAAAGACAACAACCCCCATACAAAGCGACAATTCCCAATCCAATCAGAATTGATGAACAAATCTTCATTAAAATTAATTGTTTTGACCACATAGAAAGCCCTCCATCCAACCAATTATCCGTTATCTTCTTTTGCTCGTCTATAAATACTTTTGTACGCAAGAAAAATAATTAAGGTAACGCCTTCCTTATCAATTAAAAACTATCATTATCTTTATGTGGATGACGAAGCATAACTTGTATTTGCTTTGCTAAGAAAGGAACACTGATTGGTTTCTTAAAGAACTGATCTGCCCCCTGAATAAACGTATCAATAACCGCCTCCGGCCCATTGATAACCGTTAAAATCATCACCGTTTCTAAAGCCGTTTCTTTACATCCTCTTAATTCTTTCAAAACTTGGGTTCCATTAATATCTGGTAAATGATAATCAAGAATAATCAAATCAGGTTTATGCTCCTTTGCCATAGCAACACCCGTTCTCCCGTCATAAGCGACTAAAGAATTAAACCCACAAACCTCGACTGCTTTCTTTATCATCTGAGCATCGACTTGACTATCTTCAATAATTAATATTTTAATTGAAGAAACGGGGTTAATATTCGATTGTTCTTTTTTTTGGAACCATTGTTTAAACATATTCACCTCGATTGGTTATATTCTTATTTCTAACAATTCATCCCATCTCGTCGTAAACCTCTTAGACTTATGAGCCTGTTTCATATACCACGGCTTACCTAGGCCCTCTGATGCGAAAAACAATTCTCCACCATTAGCCAAACGATTATATCCATCTACCACCTTCATTAAATGTTGCCGAGAACTCTGAGCATAAATGGGCTTAAACAAATCCTGCTGCGGCAGGCCTTCATGAGAAAAATTAGAAAGCATCACCCCACAGCTTTTATATCGGTATCCGTCTTTATATATTCTTGATAAAAGCTCCTTTGCTGCCATAACCAGCTGCGGAGTATAGGCCGTAGGCGGCGAGATATCAATGCTGGCTGAATTACGATAATGGGAACCTTTAAATGGGTTTGTTTCGATAAAAACCTGAATATATCCGGCCACTGCACTCTGATATCTCATCTTCTCTGCGGCCTTTGCAACATAGGCCGATACGGCCTCTTCCATCTCAGATGCCTTACTGACCTCATATCCAAATGTCCTTGAAGTTACAATAGACTTCTTACTGGCTTGAGTTTCCTCAAAAATTAAAGATTCTATCCCTCTTAGCTCTCTGACGGTACGTAAGGTCACAACGGTGAGATTCTTTTTAATCCATTCATCTGGCGCTTGTTTTAATTGCAGGGCGTTGATGATGCCATGACGGTTTAAGAACAAGGCCTTCTCATGACCTATTCCCCAGATTTCTTTAACAGGAGTCTTCTCTAGCCAACGGTTGATATCTTCTTCGTCCGTAAAAGAGAATACCCCGCCCATCTTAGGATTATCTTTAGCAATATGATTTGCCACCTTAGCCAAGGTTTTAGTTGGTGCAATCCCTACCGATACAGGGATGCCCGTTTGTTCTTTGACCGAGCTTCGTATCTTACGGCCATAGGAAAGATACCCATACGATTCAAAACCTTCTAAAGAAAGGAATGCTTCATCGATCGAATAAATTTCCAGATTAGGAGTAAAAGATGAAAGCGTAGACATGACCCTGGCGGACATGTCTCCATACAAGACAAAATTGGCTGAAAACACTTTAACATCATGAGTCTTCACTAATTGTTCACATTTAAAGATAGGCGCTCCCATGGCGATACCAATATCCTTGGCCTCTTGAGAGCGGGAAATTGCACAGCCGTCGTTGTTAGACAAAACCACCACAGGCTTATCTTTAAGGGCAGGATTAAACACCCTCTCGCAGGATACATAGAAACTGTTGCAATCAACTAAGGCAAAAACTTTGGTCATTATTTTTGTCCAACAATCACCGCAATTGGCAATGAGGTGAAAACATCCGAACCTTTAAGATGCAATCCCCAGCCTAGTTTATTATTCCCAACATCATTTATTGCTGCTTCACGAATTTTATTAATATCACTTTTTTCTTTGGGGAAAGAAGCTTTGAGCTGTTCTTCCAAAGCAATTTCCA
>JBAXBI010000185.1:0-3544 GCA_037142055.1 Candidatus Omnitrophota bacterium
TGTTTATAAACAGCCGGCAATGTGTGAGCAGTTTATTAAAGGAACCGAATTTACTGTCGCTGTTATAGGTAATGATGACCCGATTGCGCTTCCGGTTGTGCAGTATGCGGTTGGCGGCAATACGAACATGGGGGATGAATTTTATTCTTATGAACATATTATGGCAAAAACTGTACAATATATTTGTCCTGCTCGTATTGATGCATCGTTGGCAAGAAAATTGCAGGAGGTGGCGTTAGCCGCCTATAAGTCGATCGAATGCCGTGATCTTGGGCGTGTGGATTTCCGTATGGATGAAAAGGGACAGCCGTATGTCCTGGAAATTAATCCACTTCCTAATTTAAGCCCATCGGAAGTTTTTCCCATGTGTGCAAAGGCCTATGGGTTAACATATAATCAATTGATTAACAAGATTCTGGATTATGCCCTTAGTCGTTATGGGCTTTTAGAGCCGCAGGAGGCTCTTACCTAAACCATGAAAACAGGCTCCCTTCCATTAGAACAAATAGAAGATCAAGCATCTCGGCCGCATATACCTTTAAGTCCTCAAGAAAAGCGAATTTTAGCTTTGTATCCTGAAGCTACAGAGGCCGATTGGGAAGATTGGCGTTGGCAAATTCGCAATCGCATTCGAACGCTGGATTCCATAGAAAGAATTATGAAGCCAACTTCGTCTGAAAAACGTGGGGTTATTGGTGCGGGGGATAAATTGACCATGTCGATTCCTCCATATTTTGCCTCTCTTATAGACGGCGAAGATACGCGTTGTCCCATTCGTTTGCAGTCAGTTCCTCAAGAATATGAATTTGAGACTGCACCCGAGGAGATGACAGATCCTTGTGGGGAAGATAAAAGTTCTGCAGTCCATGGCCTGGTGCATCGTTATCCAGACCGTGTGTTGTTTTTAGTCAATGAAATGTGTGCCATGTATTGTCGTTATTGCACACGTTCGCGTATGGTCGGCGATGGTAACCATACCTTAAATGCTTCAACCTATGATGCCGCTCTTAATTATATCCGTCAGCATAAGGAAATTCGTGATGTGCTCATCTCTGGTGGAGATCCCTTAACTCTAGGGGATCGTATGCTTGAGTATATTATTTCATCTGTTAAAGCAATCCCACACGTTGAGTTTGTACGTATCGGAACACGAATTCCCTGTACACTGCCGCAGAGGGTCACTCCGGAATTGATTGCGATGCTTAAACGTTACTCTCCTATTTGGATGAGCGTTCATTTTAATCATCCTAAGGAAATAACCGCCCGGGTGAAACATGCATGTAATATGATTGCGGATGCGGGGATCCCTATGGGGAGTCAGACGGTTCTTTTGCGTGGAGTCAATGATACTCCTGAGGTAATGAAAAAACTTTTCCACGAGCTTCTTAAAATTCGTGTGCGTCCATATTATATTTATCAGTGTGATCCCATCACAGGCAGTCGTCATTTTCGCACCACCGTTGAGACAGGGATTAATATTATGCAGAATCTTCGAGGACACACAACCGGTTATGCAGTGCCTACCTATGTGATCGACGGTCCTGGTGGCGGGGGAAAGATTCCTGTTAATCCAGATTATATGGTTTCCCACGGCAACGGCCGTTATGTATTAAAGAATTACGCAGGAGAGCTTTACACCTACGTTGATCCGACTTATTAAGGTTAGATCCTTGCACGTAAGTTGAAAGATTGACATTTAAAGCTTCTGTACTATAATAATCGAACTTTAGTAACCATTTATTTAAGGGAGTTGAGATTTTCATGTTGGAAGTTAAAATTAACGACAAAAACAGTTTTGAAAAGGCTATGCGTACTTTTAAGAAACAGTGTCAAAAGGACGGCTTTTTAGTTGAACTTAAAGAGCGCCGTTTCTATTCTAAGCCTTCTGATAAAAAACGTAAAAAAGGTACTGGCGGTAGGTAAGGTTTTTTAGTTATCATTTAGGTTTTTTGGGCGGACTAACCTTAGTCCGCCCGTATATTTTATGATTAAAATTAAACGCGCCCTCATTTCCGTTTCTGATAAAGCAGGATTAGCAGAGTTTGCCAAAGGTCTTCAAAAGTTAGGCGTGGAGATCATTTCAACTGGTGGCACTGCTCAATTGCTTCGTTCCTCTAATATCCCTGTTAAAGAAGTTTCTGATTACACAGGTTTTCCTGAAATGCTTGATGGCAGGGTCAAAACCTTACATCCCACCATTCATGGGGGGCTTTTAGCTGTTCGTGAAAATAGCGAGCACATGAAGCAATTGGAAGCTCATGGCATTGGTCTAATTGACATGGTGGTGGTTAATCTTTATCCTTTTGAGAAGACTATCGAGAAGAAGAATGTTTCTTTAGAGGATGCGATTGAAAATATTGATATTGGCGGCCCTTCGATGTTACGCTCAGCGGCGAAGAATTATAAAAGCGTTGCGGTTATCTGTAACCCTGCCCGCTATACGGAAGTTTTAAAAGAATTAGAAAATAACGGCGGAATTCTTTCTGATAAGGTTTTGGTTAATTTAGGAATTGAGGTATTTGAACGGACCAGTCAATATGACATGGTAATTAGTAATTTTTTAAATAATCGCTTTAGAACTGATAATGCTTTTTCAGATTTCCCTAAAGACGTTCATTTAGATTTTGGCAAGCTTCAGGATTTGCGCTATGGTGAAAATCCTCATCAATTAGCCGCTTTTTATAGCGAAGGCAAAAAGCGAGAAGGATTAGCGGCTCTTAAGCAGTTGCACGGCAAAGAACTTTCATTTAATAATTTCTTAGATTTACAAGCCGCTATAGATATCGTCAAAGAATTTGATAAACCAGCAGCTGTGATTATTAAACATAATAATCCAACCGGTGTAGCACAAGACAATACTTTGGAATCCGCTTATAAGAAAGCTCACGCTTGCGATAGTCTTTCCGCTTTTGGTGGTATTATTGGGCTTAATCGTATCGTTGATTTAAAAACAGCTCAAGCCATTGTTAAAAGTGGTTTCATGGAATGTGTTATTGCCCCTGAGTTTGATAAGGATGCAGTTAAGATTCTCTCTGAAAAAAAGAATTTGCGTTTGTTAGAGCTAGATATTTACGGTATATCTGAGGAAAAATATGATTTTAAGAAAGTCTCCGGAGGGCTTCTCCTTCAGGACAAAGACGTTCGTCAGTTAAAGGAAGAAGAAGTAAAAGTAGTTTCAAAGATTAAACCAACCAAAACGCAGATGAATGCGATGCTTTTCGGCTGGAAGTTGATTAAGCATGTCAAAAGCAATGCGATTGTGCTCGTCAAAGGAACACAGACTGTTGGTATAGGTGCCGGCCAAACCAGTCGGGTCGATTCTGCGCTTCATGCCATCAATAAAGCAGGTAGCAAAGCCAAAGGCTCTGTTTTGATATCCGATGCGTTTCTTCCTAAGGAAGATACGGTCACAGTTGCCGCTAAGGCAGGAATTAAGGCGATTATTCAAACCGGTGGTTCCATTATGGATGAGCAGGTGATTAAGGAATCGGACAAACGTAAAATCGCCATGGTTACAACAGGAATTCGTCACTTTAAGCATTAA
>JBAXBI010000186.1:0-3542 GCA_037142055.1 Candidatus Omnitrophota bacterium
TACCATTATGCTCAGTGGATCAGAGCGGATCATTCAAATATTGAGAGAGTTTATGCTCATCCTTCCGTCAGCCCTAATATGTGGGAAATCCCAGATTATATCCAAAGAATTCTTCCTAGCCTTCCTGCTGGCGATGAATTCCAGAAGCGAAGTTCCTTTAGGATGTCGCATGGAGGAATAGATCCTAATCGAAAAGCGCCTGTGCGAAGAGATTTAGGCCTGCCGCCGGCTAAACATAAACGGGAAGCTTTTGGGTGGATAGCGAATGATATACGTCGAAAATTTACGCTTGCTCAAAAATGGACGTTCTTGCGTAATGATTTCTGGATTGTCTCTGCGTTAGCCCTTTATGGATTAACTAGGATTGTGACCTTAGGCAGAAGCGGTCCGCCGGCACCTGTTGGCTTTAGTCGTTTACAGATTGCCTCACCAGAGACAGAGCATCCAGTTTTAAAATGGAGAATTATTCCAGCCTCAGTTCTTACATCCATCCAAGCCCACGAAGCAGATCACCTTGCTGGTAAGGAATCCTCTAACGAAGTCAGCGCCTACCGTGCAGAGTTAATCAGTAAAAGTGCATCGGTACAGGCAAGTGGTAGTCTCCTACGAAAGGGGTTAAGAGGAGCTTTAAGCGTTCTGGTCATTACAACGATTCCTATGGTAGGCGCAACAATGTCCTTAGGTGCAATGGGAACATTGTTGGTAAACGCATATCTTGTAACCGTAGTTGTCGGAATAATGGGCAGAATCCTTTATCAATACATTGAAGAAAGTCTAAATAAACGCTCCATGATAACGGCGATCGCCGTCGGGGTTGGTTTTATTATGGCATCTGTTTTACCAGTTTCTAAAACATTAACCGCAGCAGGCACCTCTCACATAACCTTCTTATTGAAATTCCCGTTGTTCTTTAGTGGCGAAGTTATTCTTTTTGCCGTCGGGCTTATTGGGCTTGTTTTAATAACCGAGAAATTAGATAAAATCACCAATATCTTCAATAGGCAAAATAGTCAAGAACACAGAAACCATATACAGAAACTTAAACTTGCTTATGAAACCGTAAGCGTTGCCATTCGCTTAGGAACGCTCGTTCTGGCGGGGTATATTCTATATTTCACAGATACGATGGGAATTGTAATTGATTGGGTGCAACAGTACTCGCTTAAGGCTCAGTGGACATCATTAGAGGGTATGGTTGCGAGCATTATTCCAATCACACTTCTGCTAATGGTTGTTGCAACGGGTGTGGTTTATGTTTATCAATGGATTAAGATCGGAAAAGAGCGCCTCAAGGATTTGGAAGCGTATGCGGCTAAGCGTAAGCGCGGAAGTCTAGATGAGGCAACGATTCAAAAACTTCAAAAACAGCGACAATGGTTAAAGACGAGTATTTCAATTTTAGTGGCAGGTGTGTTTATTGACGGCCTTTTATTAAATTTCATCGCCTGGGGCGTTTATCCGTCGTTAGCATCTTGGATGAGCACCCTAAAGGCCGTAGGAATTTTAGCGGGTTATATTGCGTTTATCATGAACTTACAATTAAGAAACGTTAAAGAGAAGTTAGGTCCAGAGGCGATAAGCGTAGTTGCTTCTATGAAGCGTAGCCGATGGACACGGTGGATTATTGGTGGGATTGTGGTGGGAAGCTTCCTAGGCGTTGCAACGGGAGCAGGGCTGCTAGTTATAGGAGTGATAACCATATTTCTCGGTGTAAATGTAAAAGAGTTAGCCTTAGTCCTGCAGAGAAGATCTCAAGGGGTGTTGGGAATTATTTCTGCAAAAAACAGTGATCCTGTGCGCAGCAAGCTTCCGGTGGATTTAGCTACTCGGAGAATTATACAAGAACGTTTAAGTATTCATCAAGAAGCTATTGGAGCAGAGATAACGATTCCAGGTCTTATTAGTGCGAAATGGGAAGCGACGAATGTTTTAGGTCATATTGGACGTAAAGACCTTATTAAGGAAATTTTAAAGCATACGGCTGTTATTCGAGCGCCGGATGTTGTGATGAAAGATTCTCTATTAGAGCCAATCTTTAATAATCCCAATAATCCTATTTATTGTATTAACACAAGAATAAGAAATAATACTCAGCCTATCATTATTATTTTGCCCTCCGGAGAATCTCAATTAGATATCTCACAAGGCAGAAATTTAGATTTTATTATTGAGTGTATTGCTTATGAAGCACAAGCCTTAGCGCTTGAAGGTAAAAAGTCCTATGAAGAAATACGACAACAAGCAGAAGAGTTGGCCCTGTATACTAGAGAATTTATTCAGGAGAATAGTTTTGCAATTGCAGGAAATGATCCAACTATTCTTTCTCCAGCTGCCGCTGCTGCTCAAAGAACTAATCTTTTGCCGATAACAGAGATTAACGCCTCGGAGAAACAACGTCAAGAAGCATTCGGGACAACAGTTGGCTTAGAAATTGAATTATCAGAGGCCGAGTGGATGAGGGTCAATCCTCGTGGTCTTTATCATTGTGCTCCAGATACATATGGGTTAGCCAAATTTAAGGAATTGCGTACGGCTCCATCCTGGAGCGTTAATCTGGCGATGGCCATATGGGATAAAGCCCGGCGGAATATGAGAACACTTCTTAATGATGTGTTATCGACCCAGGTTAACGTTGGTTTGCCTGCTGACATTTATAAGAAGTTGCCTCAAACAGTAGAGTCAATATTAATAGACAATTTAGCTCAATTAAACTTGGCTGTAGTCTTTGGATTTGATTTGCGCCTAAGAGTTCTTCATAAGAAATCTTATAAAGTCGCCCTTATCCGTTCAGAAAATAACAATATTCCTGTTCAAGGTAGGCAATTCCTACGCGTTGAGCATGGTTTTGCAGTCCCAGAAAGAGAAGTTGTTGAGACCATCGTTGATCTGACAACCGCTCTTTGGCATTGGTCAATACGTGAGGCCGGAGAGAGCAATTACAACGAAGAATTAGCTGATTTTGGAAAAGAGATTCATCAAAAGCTTAATCAGCTATTTCCTATCCATATTAATGATAAGAAAGGGTCTGCAAAATTAGTTAACTTAGACCCAGCAATAAAAGTAGCCTTATTTGACGCTCAAACCTGGCGTCCGCTTATTAATTGGCAAGGTTTTAAACAAAGTCATGACGCTATTAAGCCATGGCTTTCTTCTATGCATAATAGAATTGAAGACAGTGTTCAACAAGCTCATGCCATGGCCACAGCCGTCCAGATGAGAGAATGGAGTAAAGCTCCCTCTGTTTGGCAAGAGGCAGTAAAGGGCAAGGAGAAGAGAGTTGAGTTTACAGCAAATATTTGTGAAACCTACCTAGAGTCAGATAAGGAATTATGGAGTTTATTAAGGAATGAAAATTGGGATAAGAATAGATCAAAGGCCAAGAGTCAAATTGAAAGGACATTAGCTAAAGCAGGGTTAAGCACAATTCAGATTCAATTTATCTTCAATCAAATTGATGCGCATGAAAAGAAATCTTCGCATAAAGCAGGAATCATAGCCCAACTGAAGTCCATGGAGGAAGTCAAAGAGGACGTCAAAGAGGA
>JBAXBI010000187.1:0-3510 GCA_037142055.1 Candidatus Omnitrophota bacterium
TCAACGTCCTTCAATAAGCAGTCAATTAGACCATTGCTATGCAATTTACCAACTTGCTTGCACCCAAGCTCCCGAAATCTTAATAGGTCGCAAGGCTTTTTGGCAGTTTTTACCTTGGGCTAAAGAAATTTTACATTTTATTGAACAACTGGATTTAGAAGATGTTCCTTTGGATGCTCTTAGCTTGATTCAAGCTCATGCTCAGATAGGTTATAGTGTTCCGGATGATATCAATCATCTGTTAAAACATTTGTGTTTATTACGTAAAGGCTACCATGAATATCTAGATCGTCGATTTCTGACGACCAGAGGTTATCAATATTTACGTGCAGCAAGGCAAGTAGGTGTCGCTGATTTATCTACATTTACTGAAATTCTGTTTTGTAACTTTTTCTATTTGCACACAACTGAAAATACTGTTCTTAAGAATATTTATGATAGAAAACCAACAGTTTTATTTATGCAAGGAGATCAAAGGAGGTGGCCGGCACTGAAGCGTATTGCCAAGACCTTTGGTTCGCCTGTAATGGAAGGTAAAGAGGTTATACTTACTAAGTTTGATTTAAAAGTTTATGAAGCTTTTGATAGCCATGCGCAAGCTGGGTTGGTTAAAGAAATCTTATCGACAGGACTTGATGCTCAGGAAACAGTAGTAGTTTTACCTAATGTTGGTTCTCTTTTACCCTTACTGACTGCAATGGGAGGAAATTTAAAGGAATTTAACATTTCAATGGGGTACCCATTAAAGAGAAGCGGATTGTATGCTTTGTTAGAGCTTATGATACAGGCTCAGTTAACCCGTAAAGAAGACTTATATTATACTCGTGATTATTTAAAATTGTTACAGCACCCGCTACTTAAGAATTTAAATCTTATCGATGATAGTGCTCTGATGCGCGCGTTAGTGCATAGAATTGAAGAAGCCTTAAAAGGTGATTTTATAACAGATATCTCTGGGGCTCTTTTTATAGATTTAGAGAGAATTTTAAAAGATGGTAAATTTTGGGAGGATCTTGAAGATAGTCAGAAATTACAGCAATCATTACAGATGATTCATAACATATTTTTGAAAAACTTTCAGGTAGTTCAAAATGCTGGTGATTTAGCAAAATCCTTGGGAGACTTTGTAGTTTTTATGCAAACCCATAGTTCTATGGAGCAGTTTCCATTAAATCATCAAATTGCATATCGTCTGCAACAAGTTGCAGAAGAGTTAGGTGTTTGTATTTTTAAAGAAGAAGAGTTTAATCCAAGAGAATTATTTCGAATCTTACAAGAACGTCTTTCAATGGAGATGGTAGCTTTTAGTGGTTCACCTTTGCGTGGCTTACAGGTATTAGGGCTTTTTGAAACGCGTGCTTTAAATTTTAAGAATGTCATTATTGTTGATGTTAATGAAGGGATGCTTCCTAATTTGAGCATTTACGAACCTTTAATACCACGTGAAGTTTTGATTAGGTTGAGCTTAGACCGTTTGGAACTTGAAGAGGAAATTCAACGTTATGGTTTTATGCGTTTGATTTCTGCAGCTAAGAATGTTCATTTAATCTATCAGTATAATACCGATAAGGTCCGCAGCCGTTTTGTGGAAGAGCTCATTTGGGAGCAGGAACGTAATCAAGGGAGGATTGGGGTTATTGATATCATTCGACCAGTATTTGAAGCCTCAGTTGAGAAAAAGGATCGGAGTATTCCAAAAACTAAGGACATAATGGATTTTCTAAAAGGTATGACTTATTCAGCTTCTAGCCTTAATACCTATTTGAGAAACCCTTACGAATTTTACCAGAATTATGTCTTAGGCCTTAGAGAGCAGGATAATCTTTTAGATGAGCCAGATGCCAAACATATGGGAACCTTTGTACATGGATTCTTAGAAGATGTATTTAAATCATTTATTAATCGAAAACCACTGCTCGATAGTGAATTTAAACGATACTTTTTTAAAGTGATGGAGACCCGTTTCGAAGAAACCTTTGGTCGCAGACAAAGCTCTGATGCGTTTTTAATAAAAACTGTTTTAGAGACGCGTTTTGAACGATTTTTTGAAGCAGAAGCTAAGCGGTGTGATAAAGATGTTGAAACTCTTATAGCTTTAGAACGTAAATTTGATGATTTAATTGAATTAAACGGAAAGAAGATTAAGCTAACGTATAGAATGGACAGGCTTGATAAGCTTCTTGATGGGAGCATTTTGGTATTGGATTATAAGACGGGCGGAAGTGATCTTATGCCTAAAGCTTTTGATAAGCTAATAGAAGGCGTCTTAAGCAGGGAATTAATTCGAGAGAATCTTTTGTCATTTCAAATGCCGTTATATCTTTATTATTTACGAAAATTATATCCAGATTCTTTTGTTAACGCGGCGTTGTATCATTTAAGGACTAATACAGTTGAGAAATTTGTTAAATCGAATGATGTTGATACTGCTGATAAAGGGATTAATGCAGGGTTGAAGGCTCTGGATTTTATTATTGGTGAAATTTTAAACCCACAAGTGCCCTTTGTGGATGATCCTCATGTAGAAGGTAGATCATGATCCGATTGTTTTTTATTCTTTTGTGTTTCGTTTTACCATCTATTTGCTACGCTGGTCAACCACAGGCACAGGCTAAACATGTCATTTTAATCAGTTTTGATGGCCTGCGTCCTGATGCTATTACAGCTTTAGGTCCGCAAAAAGCTGGTGCTTTTTATAAGATGATTAAAGAAGGGGCTTCCACATTAAATGCTCGGACCGATTATGATTATACGGTAACAATACCTAATCATACGACTATGATTACAGGATATCCTGTTATGGGCCCCAAAGGGCATTATGTTATCGATAATACTATTGTCGATAAAACGGTACACGATTATGCTGGTCGACATGTTTATAGTGTTTTTGATGTGCTTCATCAACATGATTTGCATTCAGCGATGCTGGCTTCTAAAAAGAAGTTTAATATTTTTTCCCGTTCTTTTCCGATTGATTTCGTATCGATAACAGACCAGGATGATTTAAAAACTCTAGAGAACTTTGGGAAATTAGAATCCACTGGGTTGCCAGATTTTGTTTTAATTCATTTTGTTGGAACGGATATTACCGGTCATAAGAATGGATGGAATATAAAGTTAGATTCTGCTTATCTGAATGAAGTTCAGGTTTTAGATCAATTCTTGGCTAAAATTATTAAATCTATTAGTAATAATTTTGTTTTGAAAGATTCAACAGTTGTTATTGTTACTTCAGATCATGGTGGGGACGGGTTTGGACATTCCGATAATAACAATCCCTTAAATTATACTATACCTTTTATGATTTGGGGAAATCCTGTTGCTAAAGGGCTTGATTTATATACAATAAATGCTGATAGACGAAAGGATCCCTTTAATCAAAGGATTCCAAACGATCAGCAGTGGCAGCCTATTTACAACGGAGATGCTGCTAATTTAGTGTTATCGCTACTTAGTTTGCCAGCTGTGGAGGGATCTTCAATTGGGGATACTCAACCTTTAAAGATTAAT
>JBAXBI010000188.1:0-3500 GCA_037142055.1 Candidatus Omnitrophota bacterium
CTATAGCGTTATCTTTTTAGCTGGTATAGCCCGTGGTTTTGCTGACCCTGCTAATACAGCCTTTGAAGCACAGGTAGTGCCTAAACAGTTAACGGTCAATGCTGCATCATGGATTTCCAGCAGTTGGATTTCGTGTTCGGTCATAGGTCCGACCATTATAGGTTTTGTCTTTGATGCTAAAGGGGCAGCCGGATGTTACATTCTTATTGCCAGCTGGTTTCTAACTTCTTGGATTTGCATGTTTTTCATAGGCCCTAAGCCTCAGCCTATCTTAAACCGTAAAGAACCTATCACTAAAAGCATTGCCTTAGGATGGAAATTTGTCTTTAGCCACCAACCTCTCATTGCGGCAATGGCTCTAGACCTTTTTGCTGTATTGTTTGGTGGCATGATTGCTCTATTACCGGTGTTTGCTCAAGACATCTTGCATGTAGGTGCCCGTGGGTTAGGATTTCTTAATGCTGCCCCATCACTGGGAGCTTTACTCATCATGCTTTACGCCACTCGTCATCCACCGATAGAACATGCCGGACGCAATTTACTTATCTCAGTTGCTGGTTTCGGAATAAGCATCATTATCTTTGCCTTCTCAAAAAGTTTTGGCCTTTCTTTATTCGCATTATTCTTAAGCGGTATCTTTGATGGGGTCAGTATGGTCATCCGCCGTTCCATGGTGAGACTTCTATCTCCTGATGATATGCGCGGAAGGATCTCCTCCGTAAGTTGGGTGTTTATATGCGCTTCTAATGAATTAGGTGCTTTTGAAAGCGGGATGGTTGCCAGTCTTATTGGAAGCGTAGCCTGCGTGTGTATTGGTGGAGTTGTAACTCTTGCTGTTGTCGCCTCTGCCACTCTATTAGCCCCGCAGCTTAGGCAATTAAGATTTGACCCTCATAGCTTAGATACGAAGAAATCTAGCGCAACCGTCGCTTAGGTAGAATTAATCCTAAAAACTCAGCTGTCAAAAGGACAACTATTAACACAGTAATAGAAACTACAATTGGTTTAATCTTTAAGACATTAGCAGTCGAGAGAGAAGTAAATATTTTATGCGTTTGATGAGGAAGAACCATTGTTAGAACCCATCCCGTTATCCAAAACCCACAAATAACCCCCGAAGCTAAACCTAGCTGCATCATAATAAATTTCCAACGTCTGATGCTGCTTTTTCCACGGGCAACTTTCGTAATCTCACGCAAAGGCATACACAATGCGCTGATTAAATAAAAAATCCCCCCAATACCCGTTCCTGGAATGCCTGCTACCATATCAATGTCCTTTCTCGTAAACTCGAAATGATTTTCTTAAAACCCACTCACTAAAGATAGCCTCTAGCATAAAAATACCGTTGACCGTCCTTAAAACAAAAAATGCCGGTAAACTTGTCAGCACCTTCATAACTTCTTTCCGTTTAATCGCCACCGTAACTGTTGGGATTAAAATTGCAGGGATATCAATAACATAACCGATCAGAAATAAAGGATTGCGAAAAAAGATAGCTAAAAGAGGAAGCACAATTAAATATACGCAAGAAGCAACGACCGCATCCCATAAAGAAACAATCACCATAGAACGAAGGTATCTGATATGAACAATATCCCGCCAATGAAGTTGAACATTTTGGATAAACCCATGCGACCATCGTTTAAGTTGTTTTCGCATAAAAAGGAAATTATGGGGTTCTATCGGATAACAAAGAGCCTCTCCAATAAAACGCACCTTATGTCCTTCCTGATAAAACGTCCAGGTTAAATCCATATCTTCTGCTAAGGTACGTGTAGACCACCCACCATTTTCTTGAAGGATATCTGTTCGATACATAGAAAAACACCCGGAAGAAATCAACGGCTTGTCATAATAGTCCTGAATAGGCTTAAAGAATGTGAAGGCAAAAAGATACTCAATATATCGTCCCCTTTCCCAAAGGGAATTCACATATCGAGGAATAACAAACCCGCAAGCAGCGGCAACTTTAGTGTCATCAAAGGCAGCTAATAACTTTTCAATCGCATCTTCGGCCAAAACTGTATCTGCATCTATGGCCATGGTATATTGAGTATTTACCGTCTTTAGAGCATAATTCTGCGCGCCAGCCTTTGAACCTGTGTTTTGAGGAGGTCTTAAAACCTTAACACCCAAATCAATAGCCACCTGAGAAGTGTCATCTGTTGAACAGTCATCAACAACAATAATTTCTTGAACCAAAACCGTCTGATTCAAAACGCTTTTTATGGTATCTCCTAAGCTATTGCCTTCATTGTAGGCGGGAATAATTACTGTTAAAGGACATGTTTTTCGCACAGAATGCTCTCTTAAAGATACAAAGGAACTTACTTCACTTAATAAATTTATTACCATAAAAAAACTTCTTGAAAAAACACCTAAATAAAAGGCTATTACCCTATCACATAAAGGCCATAATCTAGATTAACGGACCTAAAAAGTCAAGGATCATCGAAGGAGGTATTGCAACCTACATTTCGATAAATATTTCTTCCTTATTAAATCGTACTTTCTTAAGACCTGCATTATCGTCATCCGCCGCACGATATCCTACAGGACAAAGGACAACAGATTCTATTCCATGCTGAGCAAGACCTAGAATTTCATCAATCTTCTGAGAATTAAATCCCTCCATAGGACATGCATCAATCCCCTTTTGAGCACAGGCGGAGAGCAACATCCCTAACGCCAGATAAACTTGCCTTTTGGTCCAATTGGAAATCTCCAAAGACGTCTTCCCCTTAATAGTCCCAACCATCATCTGCTCGTAGCCAGCCAATGATTCTGGTGCGACATCCCTTATCTGCGCAATTCTATGGACATAATCTTTAATATAATTCTCATCTATGCCTTTTAATGAACACAAGACAACTAGATCTGAAGCGTCTGTCACTTGAGGCTGATCCCAAGAATGTTTTCTTATTTCTTGTCGTAATTTCTCATTCTTAACTACTATAAACTTCCATGGTTGCAAACCAAAAGAAGATGGAGATAAGCGCAGCGCTTCTAAAAGCTCTGTAAGTTCCTGCTGAGAGACTTTCTTAGCTTTATCAAACTTCTTTGTTGCATAACGCCAATTTAAATAATTATTCATATAATGCTCCATAAATTCTAAACACAAGAAAAACCCTCTGAACAACAACGCCTCTAGAGGGTTTAAAGTTGGATATTGTATTCTTAATTAACTAAAATGTGTAGATGTTTTTAGTTATTAGATTTCAAACTAAAAGTCTCCCGGCAGGACTAGATACTTATTAAGTACCTACTAAATATCCCCCACAGGTGCTAAAAATAGGGGCTTAAAGTCTTCCAGCAGTTAAGGATACTTAATAAACCCCACTAAATACCCCGTTTAAAATGTCAAATACCCTCAAGCAGATACTAAAAATGGGTGCTAAAAATCTCCCAGCAGGACTAGGCACTTATTAAGTACCCACTAAATATGATTCTGTCAAAAGTAATATGAAGAATATATATAAGTAGGGATTGGGAGTATG
>JBAXBI010000189.1:0-3484 GCA_037142055.1 Candidatus Omnitrophota bacterium
TGCCGGCAAACCAATGATTGAGCATGTTTATAGCAGGGTTTTGCAATGTAAAGAGTTAGATGAGGTGTTAATTGCTTGTGACAACCAGGATGTTTTTAAAGTAGTTCAGGGTTTTGGAGCGAATGTTGTTATGACGAACCCTAATCATCCGTCAGGTTCAGATCGTATTGCTGAAGCGATTAAAGATTTAGATGTGGAGATTGTTATTAATATTCAAGGGGATGAACCTTTTATTGATCCCAATACAATTGATAATTTAGTCCTTCTTTTAAAAGAAGATAAACAATGTGGAATGGGCACTGTAATCAAAGAAATTTCTGATGACATGGATCTTAAAAATCCTAATATTGTTAAATGTGTCATTGATTTTCAAGGTTATGCTTTATATTTTTCTCGAAGTCCAATACCTTTTAATAGAAATGATAGAAGACCCGATGGTTTGAAATTATATAAACATATAGGACTTTATGCCTATCGTAAGGATTTCTTACTTCAGTACAAAGATTGGCCCAAGTCGATGTTAGAAGTAACCGAACAGTTAGAGCAGTTAAGAGTTTTAGAAAATGGATATCGAATAAAAACTGTTCTCACAACCGCTGAGTCTATAGCTGTTGATACTCCTGAGGACTTAAAAAAGGCGGAATTATGGTTCGCACAGTCAAAATAAATCAAATATCATTTGGAGGCAATCATCCTTTTGTGTTGATTGCTGGTCCTTGTGTTATTGAATCTAAGCAAGGAGCTTTTAAAATTGCAAAAGAGTTGCAAAAGATTACCCATAAATTAAAAATTCCTTTTGTTTTCAAGGCTAGTTACGATAAAGCTAACCGCACCTCTATTAATTCATTTCGTGGACCAGGAGCAATTGAAGGTTTAAGGGTTTTAGCAGAAATTAAGAGTCAGTTCAATGTTCCTATTCTCTCAGACGTCCACTGCAAACACGAAGTGGAGTTGGCTGCGGAAGTATTAGATATTATTCAAATCCCAGCATTTTTATGTCGTCAAACCGATTTGATTATTGCGGCTGCTAAATCAGGCAAGGTAGTTAACGTAAAAAAAGGGCAATTTTTAGCTCCTTGGGATGTTAAAGGGATTGTCAAGAAGATGGAAGAGGCGGGAAACCGTCGATTACTATTAACAGAACGCGGTGTGTCTTTCGGTTACAATAATTTAGTGAGTGATTTTAGAAGTCTTGAGATTATGCGGAAAACTGGTTATCCAGTTATTTTTGATGCGACTCATAGCGTCCAACAACCTGGGGGATTAGGCGATGCTTCAGGGGGCAATTCTGAGCACATACCATTGTTGGCTCGTTGTGCAGTAGCTGCTGGAGTTGATGGTATTTTTCTAGAAACTCATCCAAATCCATCAAAAGCATTATCTGATGGACCTAATATGTGGCCTTTGGGGAAATTAGAAGCTTTATTGAAAGATTTGGTTGCTATTGATAGGGTTGTTAAAAATTCATGTTAAAACGTGCCCAAGAAGTTATTAATACAGAAGCTTTGGCTGTTAAAGGACTTCTTAAACATTTAGATGGCAGTTTTGAAAAAGCTATCAGCCTAATGGCTCATTGCCAAGGCCGAGTGATCATTACAGGGATGGGTAAAACTGGGATAGTGGGTCGTAAAATTGCAGCGACTTTATCATCTACTGGTACTCCAAGTGTTTTCTTGCATAGCGCGGAAGCTGTACATGGAGATTTAGGTCAGGTGACTGCCAAGGACGTTTTAATTATTATTTCTCAAAGTGGTGAAACAGAAGAGACGGTAAGATTACTCCCATTAATTAAGAAAATTGGTGCTAAGACAATTGCTATGACAGGTAAGCCAAATTCGTCACTTGCTAAACACAGCGATGTGGTTTTAAGTATTATTGTAGACAAAGAGGGTTGCCCCTTAGGTTTGGCACCTATGGCCTCTACAACAGCCACCTTGGTCATGGGAGACGCCTTAGCAGCCTGTTTAATTGACCGTAAAGGATTTCGAAAAGAAGATTTTGCTTTATATCATCCTGGTGGTAGCTTAGGTCGCAGACTTTTATTAAAAGTTGAAGATATTATGCGTAAGGATGGTGATCTAGCTAAGGTTAAGTCCTTTATGAAGGTAAAGGAAGTTCTTTGGGCAATTACTAAAGCACGTTCAGGTTGTGCGTGTGTGGTTGATTCGAAGGGACATTTGTTAGGCATCTTTACTGATGGGGATTTACGAAGACATTTGGAAGAAGATGCTCAAGTTCTTTCTAAGCCTGTAGAAGAAGTTATGACAAAAAAACCAATGTCTATTAGTAAGGATCAATTGGCAGCTGAGGCATTTGATGTATTAAAGACAAAAAAGATTGATGAAATTCCTGTCGTGGATAAAAACAAGAAATTAGTTGGATTAGTGGATGTGCAGGATTTATTAAAAGCAGGATTAGTTTAATGCTAAAAGAGCGTCTGAAGAAAATAAAAGTTTTAATTTTAGATGTTGATGGTGTACTAACAGATGGTGGCATAATTATCGATGCCAATGGGCTTGAGACAAAGCGTTTTGATGTGCAGGATGGGTTAGGATTATTGCTGTGGCAGAAAAGTGGATATAAAAGCGCTATTATTTCTGCACGGCAATCACCAGTGGTTGCGCATAGGGCTAAGGATTTGCAGATTGATAAGGTATTTGTAGGTGCATATCCTAAAATCAATGCCTATGAACAGATTCTTAAAGAATGGGGTGTTGAGGATGAGGAAGTTTGTTTTATAGGTGATGATTTAACTGATCTAGGAATTTTAAGACGTGTAGGTTTTGCAGTTGCTGTGGCTAATGGTGTTTTCGAAACTAAATCGATAGCTCATTTTGTTACGACTAAAAAGGGTGGCGAAGGGGCTGTTAGAGAAATCATAGAATTAATTCTTAAGGCTAAGGATAAGAATATTATTGAACTATATGAAAATTAGAATTCTTCTTAATACGTTTTTAATTGTTTTTAGCTTTCTTGCAATAGTTAAAGCTGAGGAACATGCGGTTAATGTTCCTGCTAACAGTAATAGTGCTGTACAGCAGCAATTGCAGGGCTTTAATTTAAATGGATATAGTGATGAAGGCAAAAAGACTTGGGAAGTTAACGGTGATAAAGCTGATATATCTGATGAAAAAATTAAAGTAACTAAGGTTGATGCTAATTTTTATGGCAAAGAGAATGCCAATTTAAAATCTGATACTGGTACTATTAATAAATCTACAGGACAGATCCATTTACAGGACAATGTGGTAGTTACGGCAGATCGTGGGACTCAGATGACAACAGATACATTAGATTGGGATCGAAATAAAGATTTGGTCACAACAAAAGATCCTGTTAGGATTACTGATTCTCAAGGAGTTGTAACTGGAAAAGGTTTAACTGCACATCCTAATTTAAAACAAGCGGCTATTAATAAAGATGTTAAGGCTATTATGAATGCAAATTCAGATCCTGATAGTGCTTCCGATCAGAAAGTGACGAT
>JBAXBI010000190.1:0-3480 GCA_037142055.1 Candidatus Omnitrophota bacterium
CAGGACAAAGAGGACGTTATGCCACATATTTTGGTATCTTTACCTTGGCAATGCTTGTGATATTAACAATTTGGGGTTATCTAGCGGCATAACCTTCTGCTGTTTTCTGATACGGTTGTGTTAGAAGATCGGCACGGTATAAGATTTGTAATTAGAATAAACAGGAGAAAATGATATGAATTATCCATTTTGGGTCGTCCCTCATATAGGTAGTGGGTGGGTGATTGGTATGATCGCGATCTTCCACGTTATGATTTCGCAATTTGCAGTAGGTGGAGGGATGTATCTTTATTTTGCCGAACGAAAGGCTTTGCGTGAAGGGCGACGTGATTGGTTAAAGGTTATCAAATCTCATTCTCGATTCTTTCTTCTGCTAACGAGTATATTTGGAACGGTATCAGGGGTAGGCATTTGGTTTGCGATAGGTCTGGCCGCTCCTGAGGCCACAAGCACCTTGATTCATAACTTTGTTTTTGGTTGGGCTATTGAGTGGGTCTTTTTTATGGTTGAGCTTTCGACCGTCATGGTTTATTACTATACATGGGATAGGATTTCTGATGAGCTGCATTTAAAAGTTGGCCTGCTCTACGCGGTGGCATCTGTCTTTACCTTAATAATCATTAACGGTATCCTTACTTTTAAATTAACTCCTGGAGCAGAATGGCTTTCTGTTGCGGGCACAGGTCAGGAAGCTAGCCGATTCTGGGCGGCGTTTTTTAATCCAACCTATTGGCCAAGTTTGCTTTTACGATTGACGGTATGTTTTTCTTTGGCAGGTGTTTGGTCTCTTGTTACGTGTTCTCGAATGGAGAATCAGCCAGGGAACCTTAAGGCTGAACTGGTGAGGTGGAGTGCTAAATGGCTTTTGCCTATGTTTTTTGCGTTACCATTTTTATTGGTTTGGTTCTTAAGTCAAATTCCAGAAACTCAAAGAGGATTATTAGAGCGAGGAATCAACACAATGGGGCCAGGAACCTTCACGCAAGTGACAAGGATGGTTATAGTTATTGTTATGACCTCTGTCACTATTGTTGGGGTTGTTTATTTCTTTGCATGGCGATCACCCACTGATTTTACTTTTGCGCATGCGGTGGCGATCATGTTAATGGCTTTGTGCGCTACAGGTTCTTCCGAGTATGTCCGGGAGATGTTACGCAAGCCGTACATAGTCGTTGATCACATGTACTCTAATGGTGTACGAAAGAGTGCGGTTGATAAATTTAATAAAGAAGGATTTCTCGCTCACACTCAGTGGGTTAGTAAAAATGGTGATGAACACTTAGCTAAAGGTGAAGCTATGTTTAGGGGGCAATGTATGTCTTGTCATACGGTTGATGTTTATCGGCCTATGAAGAAGCTTTTGGCAGGACGAGACCGAGAAGGAATCGGAAATTTTTTAAAGATTCTATACGAACACAAAGCTGATTCTCCGTATCGTGCTTTTATGCCGCAAATTGTAGGCACTCCAGAGGAAATCGAAGCTTTGCGTGATTATCTTCTTACTTTGGAACCGAAGCCTCAATCGTTGTAATTTATATTAATATTTTTATTGTATAAAAGGGATGTCATGCTGCAATTGACATCTCTTTTTTTGTGCTTATAATACTGAAAATACCGAATTAGTATCCATAAGGTTGGAGGTAATTATGTCTTCCCAAGATTTGTTAAAAGAGAAAATTCTTAATGTTGCTCAAAAGAGGATGATTCGTTTTGGTTATCGCAAGGTAACGATGGATGAGATTGCCTCTGATCTGGTCATGAGCAAGAACACTATTTATAAATCTTTTACTAGTAAAGAGGAAATAACTCGGGCCTTGGTAAAACGACTGCAGAGTCATATTACTAAAGGACTTTTAGAGATAGAGAAGACCCAAAAGGATCCTTTAAAGGCGTTTTCAAGCAGTGTTTTGTTGATGCGCAAACAACTAGGTCCCTGGTTTGAGCATTTCTTTAGGGAGATGCCTTTGGAATTGCCAGAACTTTGGGAAGAGTTTACAAGGTATAGGAATGAGAAAATATTAGAGATTCGTTCCTTGGTGGAACGAGGGATTAAAAAAGGCAATTTTCGTAAAGTGAATCCTTCCATTGCAGTTCAAGCCTATTTGGGAGCTGTAAAAGCAATACTAAGCCCTAAGTTTCTTGAAGAAGAAAAGATTCCTTTTGATAAGGCTTTGGACGAGATTTTAGATATTTGGTCAAATGGAATTATAAAGAAGAAGAGACTATAAATGAGAAAATGTGTTTTTTTATGCATATTCTTATGTTTGGTATCATCCTTAGCCATGGCTGAGGAGATAACAGTTGCAGGGGCGGCAAATGTTCAGTTTACTTTAGAGGAATTGAAAGCTGCGTTTACTAAAGAGACTGGTGTTGAGGTTAAAACCATTATTGGATCTTCGGGAAAATTGACTTCCCAAATCGAAAATGGTGCGCCTTTTGATGTTTTCATGTCGGCTGATGAGGATTTTCCAAAGCGCCTATATAAAGATGGCATTACTATAGGAGCTCCAAAAATTTATGCTTATGGAGCCTTGGTTTTGTGGACGCTAAAAGATGTCGATTTATCTCAAGGTCTTGGTATCCTAAAGGACAGTACTTTTAGGAAGATAGCAATAGGTTTACCCAAAGCTGCTCCCTATGGCCGTCAGGCAGTCAATGCCATGAAGTATAATCATTTATATTCTGATATCGAATCGAAATTAGTCTATGGTGAAAGTATTGCGCAGGTTAATCAGTTTATTACGACACAAGCAGCGGACGTTGGCTTTACAGCTAAATCAGTTGTATTAGCTCCCAATATGAAAGGTAAGGGTAGATGGGTTGATGTGGATCCAAAAGCTTATAGTCCCATTGCTCAAGCGGTGGTTATTTTAAAGTTTGCTAAACACAATGAACTGGCAGCGCAAAAGTTCTATGACTTTCTATTTTCTCCAGAGGCTCAAGAAATATTCAAGAAATATGGGTATGCTTTACCATGAACTATGATTTATCTCCATTAGTATTAACCTTCAAGCTAGCGTCAATAACAACCTTTATTTTGGTCATTATTGGGATTCCTTTGGCCTGGTGGATTGCTTTTTCAAAGAATAGGTTTCGATACGTTATTGAAGCTTTAGTCACTATGCCATTGGTTTTGCCTCCTACGGTATTGGGTTTTTATTTAATAATCTTTTTAGGTCCTGTTTCGCCCATAGGAAGTTTCTTGCAACATTTCTTTGATTTGTGGCTGGTTTTTACCTTTGCTGGACTTGTCATTGGATCAATTATTTTTAATCTACCATTTATGGTTAATCCCATCAAAGCAGGCTTTGAGTCTGTGCCGGTATCTTTAATTGAAGCGGCGTATACCTTGGGTAAATCAAAAAAAGAGATTTTATTTAAAGTGCTCTTGCCGAACATTAAACCTGCTCTATTAACAGGGGTTGTAATGGCCTTTGTTCATACGATTGGAGAGTTTGGGGTGGTACTTATGATTGGGGG
>JBAXBI010000191.1:0-3479 GCA_037142055.1 Candidatus Omnitrophota bacterium
TTTACCTAAATATAATGCAGTGACTAAAGCGGCCACACCAGCATTAATGTGAACAACAGTACCACCAGCGAAGTCTTTAGCTCCTAATGCATTAAGAAACCCACCTACGCCCCAAACCATGTGAGCAATCGAGCAATAGATAAAGGTTAGCCATAAGGTGGTAAAGACTAAGAATGCCGTAAATTTCATACGTTCTGCGTAAGCACCAATGATAAGCGCTGGTGTAATGACAGCGAACATACATTGGAAGATCATAAACGTTGTGTGTGGAATGGTTGCAGCATAATCAGGATTGGCCTCTGCTCCAACACCTTTAAGCATAAACCAATCTAATCCCCCAATAAAAGGATTTCCTTTACTAAAAGCTAAGCTATACCCATAAACAACCCATAAAACACTGATTAAAGCCAAACACATAAAACATTGCATTAAAACGCCTAGAATGTTTTTACGTCGAACCATGCCTCCATAAAAGAAAGCCAAACCTGGTGCCGTCATCAATAACACTAAAGCTGACGAAACCAGTACCCATGCCGTATCCCCGGCATTAATAGGATTTGGTGGTGTTGTTCCCATGATTTACTTCCTCCTTGTTTTCTTGTTTAACTTAGATTCCTTAACCTTTTAAAGAGTAAAAAAGCGTTACAGCTAAAGCGATTTGAGATAACCCCATGATTACAGCCATTTTTCCATTTGTTTAACCATTAAAGCCCCCCTTTCGAAGCGCCTTAGAAATAAAAAAAACCAGTTCCCTATTATAATAAGGAAACTGGACTCCATTGTCCCTGAGCTTTCATAGCCCAAAATAAAAAATCCCCTTGAGTAGCTTTCATCGCTCCAAGAGGACTATCTTTGTCCTGTAATCTTGCTCAAAACTTCTATGCTTTGAGCCCATACAAATCTTTTAACTTTTAAAAATATACCCGATCAAAATGATTTTGTCAAGTGAATTTCTGTATTCGTATTCGTATATTCGTATTCGTATTCGATTTATACAGATTTTTGCAAATCGGACATCAAAATGATCGATTCGGCAATATCTTTCATTGACCGACAGGTATCCATGCTCTTTTTATGGATGAGTCTATATGCGGAATCTTCAGAGAGACTATTCATCTTCATCAAAATCCCTTTGGCCCGTTCAATAAGCTTACGGGTTTCTAGCGCTTCTTTGGCTTTAATCGTTTCTTCCATTAATTTAGTATTTTCTACAGCAACCGCTGCTTGATTGGCCACCATTTGAAGGACATTGGTTTCTTCCTCTGTAAAATGATGCCTCTCTTTTGTATACACATTAATAACCCCTGTAGCTTTATCCTTAACAATCATAGGAATCGCAATCATCGAGGTTAGCTTTTCTTTAACAGCTAAATCACGATAGGCATACTTTTCATCCTCACGAACATCATAAACCGCTATAGGCTTCTTTGTTTTGATGGCAGTACCAATTAAACTGTTTTCTACCTTGATATTCGGCTTCTTTTTATAGTCCTGGCTTAGGCTTTGGGTTGCTTTAATAGTCAACTCAAGCCCTTTATCATCTAGAAGCATGATCGAACAAATCTTTGAATTAAGCATTTCTGCGGTAACAACGACAATTAAATTTAAGATTTCATCTAGATAATGTTCTGATGTAATGGAACGGCTCACCTTAACTAAGGAGTCAAACTGCAAAGCCTTCTTTTTGGTCTCCTCAAAAAGTCTGGCATGTTCAATGACTCCACCTATTTGTTTGGCAATGCTTTCGATCAAATTGATCGTCGATAAGATATAATCCTGTTGGCGCTTATGTTGGACATTAATAACACCTATAGCTTTAGCCTTATAAATAATCGGCACAGAAAGAAACGCCTCATAACGATCTTCAGGTAAAACATCAAAGCTCTTAAAGCGAGGATCCTTATACGCATGATTTTTAATCGCCACCAGTTTACTCTCTTGAGCAACCCATCCAGTAATTCCTTCCCCCACCTTTAAGACTACATGGCCCAATTCTTTCTTATGAGCAGTTTTAGAAGCCATTAAGACCAAGTTTTCTTTGCGCTCATCAAAAAGGTAAATAAATACCGAGTCCGCCTTGGTCATTTCTGTGACAATCTTAACAACTTCCTGAAGAATTAAATTTAAATCTAATTCAGAGGAAGCGATGTCAACGACAGTCCGTAAAATCTTGAGCTCTTCGCTGGGAGAAATATTGGATTTTTTCTGAAGCTTGGTATTTGCCATATTTACTTTTATTTTCTCTTAAATAAAAATTTATTATACTTTTACCCATCGTCATATACAGCCTAATTTAAACAAGAAGAAATACATTACCATAAATTAATTCTAAAGACTATTTTTTATTGTTTGACGGAATTACCATGAACATCTTGCTTTAACGAACTATTCCGGTTAATTTAGGACTATGGATGCATTCTCCCTTAGCTCTATTCTTAAATTACTCCTATTAGCCTGCTTAATTGGAATTGGTATGCGATGGAGAAATCAATCTTATACAATCAGCTTGGTTCTAATCGGATTGTTAGGGGCTGCAACCCAAATTATCCCTCCCGTTTCTTTAACTCACTTTGTAGCCTTCTACCTTATTTTACCTCCTATCCTTTTTCAAGGCGGCTTGAACCTAAAATTAGAACATCTAAGAAAAGATTGGCTGCTCATTGCCTTCTTAGCGGTTCCAGGAGTGATTGTTTCCACTGTCTTGGTTGGTTACCCTTTAGCTTACTTCTGGCATATTCCTTTAACTTATGCTCTTTTATTTGGAGCCCTCATAGCTCCAACTGACCCCGTCTCAGTCTTAGCCATCTTAAAGAAAATAAAAGCTCCTGACCGTTTACGAACTGTTCTAGAAGCAGAAAGCCTCTTTAACGACGGAACCGGTGTTGTCCTCTTTGCGATTATTCTATCCATGATTCAATCGAACCAACCATTAAACGTCTCTCATGCCCTTGTACAATTTCTAATTGTCGCCGGTGGTGGCGCCTTGGTTGGAGCTCTTTGCGGATTTGTAATCACTGCGCTCATGAAGCCTCTTCAAGATCATCTGTTGCAGGTAGTATTAACTGTTATCTTAACCTTTGGAACACCGCTTTTAGCTGACGCCTTACACTGCTCAGGCCTTATTGCAGTTATCGTAGCTGGATTGGTTATGGGTAAAACTCGAATGTCTCTTCCTGTAAAAAACCGGGAGACCATCGAAAGTTTTTGGGAAACAATTGATTTTATCATGAACTCTCTTGTTTTTCTTATCATCGGCCTTCAGCTACAAATCATCGGTACTCACAATTTAATTGAACTCAAAAACTTTATCCTGATCGGAATCTTTATTGTTCTGCTCTCTCGAATCTTTATTGTGTATCCTAGCGTATTCTTTCATAACCTTTTTCCCCAATTGCCCCTTCCTTCCTCATGGAATCATATTCTTTTTTGGGGAGGATTAAGAGGAACCATCCCTATGCTCTTAGCCCTCCAGTTACCAG
>JBAXBI010000192.1:0-3479 GCA_037142055.1 Candidatus Omnitrophota bacterium
CCAAGATCATCGAAAAACTTCATCAAAGAAATAATTAATTAAGTATTTTAGCTATTTTATAAAGATAACATTTTATCTCCTCGGAACTTCTGCAAGAAAACGCTTTCTTAAAACTCCTTCCAACCCCTTGTATTATATAGATTTAGGGTAAATACTTTAAGTATGAAGAGAGCCCCATGCTCCCACATACTCATCTTAATAGCCTTCTTGGTTAATACCCTTGGGCTGATCCCAATAGTCAGGGCAGACGAATTCCATTTACCCGCACCTGGCGTTATTGTCCGTTTAAGCCCACCTCTTGACCCTCCAATACTTAAAGGCATCAAGGTCCATCCCGACAATCCTTTTCGTTTTGATTTTATTCTAGACCAAGGCGATCAAAAAGTAGGGACGTCGACGACTTTTATTAAAGAAGAATCCACGAAATTAATTAAGTATTTTCTAGCTAGTTTAACTGTTCCAGAAGCGAATCTTTGGGTTAACCTCTCACCATATGAAAAAGATCGTATTATTCCTGAAGAGTTAGGCCAAACAGAATTAGGTCGCGATATGTTGGCACAGGATTATATCCTCAAGCAATTAACTGCTTCTTTAATTTATCCTGAGAAGCAGTTAGGTAAAGAGTTCTGGAGCAAGGTTTATGCGAAGGCTAAGAATGAGTATGGTGCAACAGAGATGCCGGTTAATACCTTTAATAAGGTATGGATTATTGCTGATAAAGCGGATGTTTATGTCCATGATAACACTGCTTTTGTAGTCGGTAGCCATTTAAAGGTAATGTTGGAAGAAGATTATTTAGCTTTAAGTAAGCATGAGGGAATTGGCTCTGTATCAAAGGCAACTGGAATAATGGGCTCGCAGATTATCCGTGAAATTGTTCTTCCTGGACTTGAAAAAGAAGTCAATGGGGGAAAGAATTTCGCTAATTTACGTCAGATTTTCCATTCGATGATTTTAGCGACCTGGTATAAAAAGAATCTTAAAGAGGCTCTATTAAATCAGGTCTATAGCAACAAAGCAAAACTTTCTGGGGTTGATGTTAATGATAAAACAATTAAGGAACAGATTTATCAAGAATATTTGAAAGCCTACAAGAAAGGCGTGTTTAATTATATTAAAGAAGAACCTGATCTAATATCTAATCAAAAAACTCCTCGAAAATATTTTTCAGGTGGTATTACGAGCTTGACTGCACCAGTTCATCTTGTGGGAGCAAATAATCCTGAGGTGTCAGCATTAGCAGAAGAGATGCAGAAGAAAAAAGGGAAGTTTGCGAATATTCGTGGTTTAGCTAATAATGCCACGACTACTATAAAGGTTGTTACCTATGATGATTTTATTAGAGATTTACGTGGGTTATCAAATTTTACTATCCCTTTTGAGTGGGTTATAGGAAGTAAGAAAAAAGTTAGAAACAATTCAACTTTTATTGAGATTATTAAAGCTGCAGCGGAGGGCCGAGATTCCAGGTTTGGTAACCGTGAGTTTCTTAATAACGGCAATCCTCGGCAATATTTTTTAGATTACTTGGTTAATCATCTGGACGGATGGGCTGCAAAGATTATTTTTACGGTACCGTATAGCAACGGTCAGGATGAAGATTTTAAATCAGCTATTTCTGCCCTTATGCAGGATTGGCGGGATAAGAATCTTTTAGCACACCGAAATGTTTATGATTGGAATTCATTTCCTGCTAAATTTCCTGGTGGAAAGGGTGAGAGTAGGGCGATGATTAGCGCTGCTGAGGCAATGAGTTTAGGTTTCTCTGAAAGTGCGGTCAGCAATATTGCAGCTGGTATTGTTGTTGACGAAGAACAATCAAGAATTTTAAGGGTTTTAGCAAAAATAGGTGAGCAAGGTTTATTAAGTGATTGGCCTGCTCCTGGTACTAATGATGATCAAAAAAGAGCTTTGTTAGAACAACTTTCACTTAAGGATCAAGAATTGCAAGGTGGTCTAGAAGGTTATAAGGAGCTAGTACGAAATCTTCTTAAAAATGCTAAAGATCTTGACCCAACGGAAGGCTACACAGCCCAAGTTCCTCAAGGAAAAGTTTTTGATGGAATTAATCAAGATTATTTAGACTATACCGATAGAGGTATTGGTTATTTAGACCAACTGGCTCTAGTCAAAGTAGCAGGTGGAGCAGGTGATAGATTGGGTTATAACGGGCCTAAGGTTGGTATTCCTGTTGATTTAGTCACAGGTAAACCTTTCCTTCAGAAAGATGCCGAACAAATCTTAGCTAAACAAAAAGCTTACTTTGCAAAAACAGGCAAGAAAGTTGAGATTCCTTTTATCATCATGACTTCAGATAAGACTCATGATGCAACTATTGAAATGCTAAAGCAGAATAATTTTTATGGTTTAAGGGGTTATTCCGTTGCTGATTCCACCAAAGAAACCCCTGCTGGTGCTCAATTAGGGCAAGTTGTTCTTATTCGTCAGAACATGGTTCCTTTAGTTAAAGACATGAAGGCTGGTTTGTATAAAGAAAGTAATGGTAAATTAGGTGAGAATCCTCGAGGACATGGGGATATTCATGAAATGCTTTATCGTTCTGGTCTTGTGAAACATTTTAAAGCACAAGGCAAAGGCCAGCTTCTTTTTTATCAAGATACCAATGTGGAAACTTGGAATGCCATTTTGCCTCTTTTAGCTAATGCCGTAGAACGTAACGATGATATGAACCTTGTTGCGGTTAAGCGTAAGCCAGGTGAAGCTACAGGGATTGTTATGACCTTGATTGGGAATCCTCTAGGGGCAAAAGATCTTGATAAGGTTTCTGCAGGACAAGGTAGTGCGCTTTTAGATTTATTGAAACAAAAAGGATATGTCGGCACTGATAATAAGGTGCTGATAGATACGATTGATGCCCAAAACAATAACATTCCAGGTTTTGAGCAAGCGGCTGAGCAAATTACTGCAGTTTTAAAAATGGCAAAAGCTCGAGAGGGGAAGGTTGTAACTAGAAATGTGGAATATAACTATATTAAAAATTCTCCAGCATTAAAAGCGGTTGAATCACAGTATGCGGGGAATATTAATGTTTTTACCATGAAGATGGATTCATGGCTTGCGGCAGTTGAAAAGACTAAAGGACAGGTTCCTTTCCTTTTAAATCCAAAAACAAAACCAGGTAGTGAAGAATTAGCTAAACCTATGCGTGCAGAAAATAACATGCAAGATGGTGCTGTTTGGTTTGATGGTCGCAAAGTCGGCGTAACTAATTTTGATGCGCGATTTGTATTTGCTGCTTTAAAAAATGATTATCCTGAAAGCTATAAGCGTCTAGCAGATGGTGTGTTCCTTGAAAGTCCCTTTGCCGTCGAAGGAATTCATTATCAGAATGGTCGTAAGATGGCCGCCCAAATGGCAGGAGTAAGTTTTTCTGGAGCAGGTGTTGAGGGTGTTCAACGGACTATTCCATTTGAAGTCGCAGTCAAAGAAGGTGAGCAGACAGTCGCGAAGCCTGTTGA
>JBAXBI010000193.1:0-3468 GCA_037142055.1 Candidatus Omnitrophota bacterium
AGCGGTATGCGTTCCCATAGCGGTATAGCAGCTAAGATGTTTAAAGTTTTAGCGGATGAACAAATTAACATTGATATGATTTCCACTTCAGAAATCAGCGTTTCTTGTATCATCCAGCAGGATTTAGCAGATAAGGCTGTTAAAGCGTTACATAAAGCATTTAAATTGGAACAAATATAATAGCGAAGGACTGGAAAAGAAATTATGTCTAAGAAAATAGTTATCTACGATACAACTTTGCGCGACGGTTCGCAAACCGAAGGAGTTTCCTATACGGTGCCTGATAAGCTTAAGATTACTCAGAAGCTTGATGAACTAGGCATTCATTATATTGAAGGTGGATGGCCGGGGTCTAACCCTAAGGATAAAGAATATTTTGAGCTTATGAAGACTCGTAAGCTGAAGAACTCTAAGTTGGCAGCCTTTGGGTCTACTCGTCGTGCGGGGATTAAACCTGAAGATGATACAAATTTAAAGGAATTGGTTGCTTCTCAAACTCCAACCGTAACTATTTTTGGTAAGAGTTGGGATTTGCATGTTAAGGATGTTATCAAGACAACCTTGGAAGAGAATTTAAAGATGATTTCTGACTCAGTTGCGTTCTTGAAGAAGCATAAACGCGAGGTGTTTTATGATGCAGAACATTTCTTCGACGGCTATAAAAAGAATCCTAAATATGCTTTAAAGACCATCCTGGCTGCCCAGCAGGCTAAGGCGGATTGCATTATATTGTGTGATACCAATGGCGGCACCTTGCCTGAAGAGGTGACTAAGATTATTAAAGAAATAAAGAAGAAAATAAAGATCCCTCTAGGGATTCATACGCATAATGATCAGGACTTGGCTGTGGCTAATTCTTTAGCGGCCATCAATGCGGGTTGTATTCAGGTGCAAGGGACATTTAATGGTTTAGGTGAGCGCTGTGGTAACGCAGATCTTTGTGCCATCATGGCAATCTTAGAAACCAAGATGAAAATGAAGTCAATTCCAGAAAGTAAAATTAAGCATTTGATGGATGCTTCTTATTATATTAGTGAAGTCAGCAATTATACGCTTACAAATAATCATCCTTTTGTGGGGCATTCAGCTTTTGCCCATAAAGGTGGAGTGCATATTGATGCAATGCTTAAGAACCCCATTGCTTATGAGCATATTAAACCTGAAGTTGTAGGTAATCACCGTCGGCTTCTAACTTCAGAACTAGCGGGGAAGATGCCGATTATTCTTAAAGCTCAGAAAATGAATATTCCTTTGGATAAAAATTCTCCTGAAGTGAAGGTTATTATGCAAGAGCTTCAAGAGAAGGAGCATCAGGGTTATCAGTTTGAAGGTGCCGATGCTTCTTTTGAATTGTTTATGAAACGTCGTCTTAAGCTTTACCAACCATTTTTTCATTTAGATGGCTTTAAGGTTTATACCGACAAGAAATTAGACGGCAGCGTCACAGCTGGAGCAACAGTTCGACTTAAGGTTGATGGCAATGATGAGATGGCGACCGTTGAAGGTCATGGTCCTGTAGAGGTTTTGGATAAAGCATTGCGAAGTGCATTACGTAAATTTTATCCGAATTTAGAACATATGCATTTGGCAGATTATAAGGTTCGCGTATTAGACACTAAGGGTGGAACTGCTGCACGCGTGCGTGTTCTTATTGAATCTCAGGATGAAAGTTCTTCATGGACTAGTGTTGGTGTGCATGAGAATGTTATTGAAGCCAGTTGGGAAGCGTTAGTTGATGGCATTGAATATAAGTTATTAAAAGATAAGAAATAACCTAAACGTCGGCTTTGTGTCGACAAAACGGATATGGGCGGGCAAAAGGCCCGCCCCTACATTTTATGATTGAATTATCATCAAAATATAACCCTAAAGAAACCGAAGAAAAGTGGCTGAAGGTATGGAAAGAAGGCAATATTTTCCATGCCAAAGCTGATTCGAAGAAGCCGCCTTTTACAATCGTTATTCCACCACCGAACGTAACTGGCATCTTGCATATGGGCCATGCCTTGAACAATACCTTACAGGATATTTTAATCCGTTATAAGCGAATGAATGGTTTTGAAACACTTTGGATGCCAGGAACGGATCATGCGGGGATTGCTACTCAAAACGTTGTTGAAAAGCAGTTGGCCAAAGAAGGTAAGATGCGTCAGGATTTAGGGCGTGAGGAATTATAAAGAAGCTTTGGGCTTGGAAACAGGAATATGGCGATACCATCATTCATCAGTTGGAAAAATTAGGTTCCTCGTGCGATTGGGATCGAACACGTTTTACGATGGATGATGATTATAGTGAAGCGGTGAAGGAAGTTTTCATAGAGCTTTACGAGAAGGGTTTAATTTATCGTGGGGAGCGTATTATCAACTGGTGCCCGCGATGTCAAACTGCACTTTCCGATGAAGAAGCAGAGCATCAAGATAAGAACGGCAAACTTTATCATATCCGTTACCCTTTAAAAGACAATCCTCAAGAGGGAGTGATTGTTGCTACCACTCGTCCTGAGACTATGTTAGGTGACACGGCAGTTGCGGTAAACACTAAGGATCCTCGTTATGCTAAGTTAATTGGTCAGACACTTATACTTCCTTTAGTAAATAGAGAAATTAAAATCATCGCTGATGATTTTGTGTCTATGGAGTTCGGTACTGGAGCCGTTAAAGTGACTCCAGCTCATGATCCTAATGACTTTACAATGGGACAGAGACACAATCTGTCGATAATTAATATCCTTCATCCCGATGCTAGAATCAATGAACAAGGCGGGAAATATAATGGGTTAGACCGCTTTGAAGCCCGCAAGCAAATCATTGCTGATCTGGGGGCTTTAGAGCTGTTAATCAAGATTGAAGACCATATGCATGCGGTGGGGCATTGTTATCGTTGTGATACGGTGGTCGAGCCCTATTTATCTAAACAATGGTTTGTGAAAATGAAACCTTTAGCCCAGCCAGCACTAAAGGCTGTTTTAGAGGGGCAAATACGAATTCAGCCTGAGCGTTGGAGGAAGGTTTATATCAATTGGATGGAAGAAATCCGTGATTGGTGTATTTCTCGTCAGATTTGGTGGGGACATCGTATTCCTGTTTGGTATGACAAAGATGGGAATGTATATGTAGCTAAATCAGCAGAAGATGCTCAAGCGCAAGCTAAACTTAAATATGGAGTGGCTGTAGCTCTTCGTCAGGATGAAGATGTTCTAGATACCTGGTTTTCTTCGTGGCTGTGGCCGTTTGCAACCTTGGGCTGGCCTAAAGAAAATGCAGACTTAGCGAAGTTTTATCCAACCAATACCCTCATGACTGCTTCAGAGATTTTATTCTTCTGGGTTGCTCGTATGGTTATGGCAGGATATGAATTTAGAGGGGATAAGCCCTTCTCTGATGTTCTCATTCAGGGACGGTTACGTGTGGCTAGGGGTCGTAAGAGTTCTAGGTGCTTAGGCAACCCCATGGATCCTTTAGAAATTAT
>JBAXBI010000194.1:0-3454 GCA_037142055.1 Candidatus Omnitrophota bacterium
GCGCCGCCGGTGGTGAGCGTGCCGGGGATAACACTGATGATGTTTTGACCGAGGCTGGCGATGGAGGCTTCGACTTGGGCTTTGGCGCCGTTGCCAATGCTGACCATGGCAATTACAGCGCCGACGCCGATGATCATGCCGAGGGCGGTGAGGACCGAGCGCATCTTGTTCCGGCGGAGCGCGCGCAGGGCGATGGTGGTGGTGGCGACCAGTCTCATGGGGCTAGTGAGCAAGGGCCAAGGCGCAAGGGGCGATGACTATTTTAGATACAGTCCATACGCAGGTTGATCTTTGGGGGGAACACCGTCAAGCTAAAACTGAAAACGAAATTTATCAGAATTTAGATGTTATTACCGTCAGTTTGGATCGAGAAGCTGAGGCCATCACTCAAAGCAAAGATCCAAAGACTATCTTAGAATATTTTATTAATCGTGGGGTTAAGATTGCTATTTTAAAGAATGGCCCGCATGGTTCTTATGCATTACAGAAGGCTGGATCTTTAAGATTTACACATTTTCCTGCTGTAGAAGGACTTAATATTAAAGATACAATAGGAGCAGGCGATGCATTTTCCGCAGGACTTATTTATGGAATTGTTAAAGGCTTTAGCTTAATCGATTCAATTCGTTTGGCCAGTATCTGTGGGGGGCTAGCCTGTGAACAATTCGGCTGTGGACGTTTGGGAGACGATGGCCTTGAGCGAGTATTGGAGAGATTCAATAACCAAACTGCTTTGACTCAAAGAGCAAGGAGAAGTTCTGGTGTACAAACTACTCCGGAGGAATTCGTTTCGTTAAGTGCATCAAATTCTCTTACCACCTATCAAGTTGCTCAAAGGATGAGGCAATTAAATGCTCGAAAAGAGTTAAAGTGGCTAGCCTCAACTACAGAAGTTGCTTTAGATATGATCCGTGCCGCAACAGATTCGATGGTGTGGGCAGAGCCAGAAAGGGAAGTCCCCAGTAGTCAACAGGATCAGCCCAGATCAAGTAAATCAGTTTTAATAGGAAGATCATTAGTCAACGTACCGATGCGAGTCGTAAAGGCCGTAGGTAAAATATTTGCAGGACCTGTTGAATTAGGACGATGGTTAAAAGACAACATTGGACTTAAGTTTTTTGCCATTGTCGTATCCATCATTGTCGTTGTATTTACATCAATCCAAATCTGGATTCCTAATACATCCCTGCGTGACATGTTCTCTCTATACTATGATGCCAATACATGGCTTGGAGCTGTAACGACGCTGGTCAGCCTCAAGGGCTTGTTTAGCTGGATATTTTTCTTAACCTTTGGAGAATACATTGGACAGTTGATGAATGCCAGGCTGCAGGGGATTCAGTCATGGAAACCGCTATGGCCGTTGAAGTTAATAATATTGCCAGTTGTATTGGTGGTATTTTTTGCTTGGTTTTGGTCCATGACCTATGCAATCTGGACGCTATCTCCGATATTGCCTTTATCCTTAATAGGGGTGGCCGATCAAATTACAACGTCACCTATTTCAATACTCGCCATGAGTTTATGTGTTCACTGGGCGGCTGAAAACCTTTTGGTCAAAAACAGCCCTAAGAACATTTCAGGGTTCTTCAAAAGAAAAAGCATTGGTATCCTTTATGCGATCCGAACGAATTTTATTGTATTAAGCCTCTGGTTTGGATTTGTATTTTCTTTCTTTAGTAACGAAGCCCTACGTATGTCTTTTATTGGAATGTTGTCCCCCATAACATCCGTTGTTATGGCGTTCTTCTTAAACAATAATAAAGCGCAATCGCTTAAATTTAAGACTTGGGCAATTCCTCTTATGATCGCAACCATTATTTATAACATTGGATTCTTTATTTATCATATATCTCCATGGACACTGGCTATCGGCGCGCTCTTGCAGGTCATATTAATTTTTAAGGGGATCAATAGAGAAAAGGTTAGCTCGCTTAAGAATATTAAAGATCCAACCGCAACTTATTCTGGAGAGGAATTGAAACCTGAAGCCAAGGGCTTTTTAGCGCAATTAATAAGTGACTTTCATCCTCAGATTGTCGAAGGTCCAGTGATCGAGAAAGCTGCGATAGAACATACAATTAAGCTTCTAAAACCAGCTGAAGAAGATTGGGAGAAAGAAGCTGTAAAAGGGTTAAGAATTCTAGCTAAACGAGGTTTGATTCGAGCTGGACCTAAAGAACTGTTTTTGCATTTTAAGCGTACGGCAGAGGAGTATTCTTTAAAAGAGGTAGCAGCATTTTCAGCGTTCATTGGAGGCTATCATGCAATTATTTATGATCCCTTCCTTGATATTTCCTCTCCTGAAGATTTGGATAAGTTAGCTTCCATTCTCGTACATGAACAAGGTGCCATTTCCGGAAATCTCCACGCGGAAAATTACAGAAGACAAGAAATTATCGCACTTCGTGCAGCAGCTCGAAGAGCTCAAGAATTACCCTTCAAGGCAGTGGTTAAACAGAGGCCTGTTAAAAAAGCGGTTAAGCCAGCTTCCGAGAATCAGGATAAGAAAAAGAAGAAATGGTCTTGTGGTTATTTACTTGGAGAATATTTTATTCGTCGAAGTCAAAGGTGTCTTTATATACCAGAGAAACTTCGTTGTGAAATTCCTAGTGGCCGCTTGTATGCATGTTGTCTTCATGATGGATTATTAGGTTTGGTTCCAGAAGAAACTAAGGCTGTCTTTTTAAAAAGACCGGGTAGAGCTGAGCTTTTTGAAAAGGGACATGTTGAAGTGAAGATGTATCCCTCTGGAAAGATTTTGTTGAGCAAAGAATTAGAAAAACAATTCCCTACACAAATAAAAGCGCTATTAGAATCTCAGGATTTGGTTATGTGGGGAGTTATTCATCATATTGTGCTTTTGACACCCCAGCTGGCAAAAGTGGAACGGGAAATGTTAGCTTCCCATAAACAGTCTTTGAGAGATTTATTTAGCAATAAATTTGTTTCTATCATTTTACTTCCTTTATGGCTGTTAAACGTAGGTTGGAGCTCTTCACCAAGTTTTGAAACAACAACTGCTGGGTTTACGAATAAATTGGCAACAATGGGACAAGGGAAAACCGCGGCTATGATGCTTAGCATAACAGCCGCGGTTTGGGTTGGATTAAGTTTAGTTTGGTTAATACGACTATCGAGATTTTCTAGCTTTTTGGCGATCATTAAGAACCATCAAACCAAAACAAATGGAGACAATAGTAGCAATAATAAGATAAACCAGAACGAGTTGGTTCATAATACAATCCTTTCATTTTCCTTATTGAGGTATGTGGCCCATAAAAAACAAAGTATAAAGGTCACGCTACCTACAAAAAGTACTATTACATTGATTGTAGATGCTGTCAAGAATGGACTGATCACCAGGGTGGTTAGACATATGGTGTCAACATTGTACAGCGGTTTGGATAGTTCAATTCGTTGTGATTTGTCTAAATCAGGAAACCAATACATA
>JBAXBI010000195.1:0-3453 GCA_037142055.1 Candidatus Omnitrophota bacterium
AAGGCGGTATGAGTTTTGTTGGGCCTCGCCCAGCATTATTTAATCAGGATGATTTGGTGGCCTTAAGAACGCAGAAGGGTGTTCACAAATTAATTCCTGGAATTACTGGTTGGGCCCAGGTTAACGGGCGAGATGATTTGCCTATACCGGTTAAAGTTTCGTATGATGAATATTATTTAAATCACTATTCTTTTAGGCTAGATCTTTATATTATGTTTTTAACATTATTAAAAGTTGTAAAAAAAGAAGGTGTTTCTCATTGATGGTTAGAAAATTAAAGAATATAAAATCTTCATTATTGAAATTTCGCCGACCAGTAATTATCATTGCTCATCTTATCTTGGTGACCATTGCTTACGTAGTGGCTTTTTATCTGCGGTTTGATTTTAACCTCGACAATTCTTATTGGCCATTAATCGCTAAAACCCTGCCATTTCTTATTTTTACTAAAGCAATTATATTTTGGGGCTTTGGTATATATTCTGGTTTGTGGAGATATGCTAGCGTTTCTGATATCTGGAGAATTCTTAAAGTTCATATTTTATCCATGTTATGTTTTATTTTTATAGTTTATCTCACTCATCTTTCTGATGGTTTCCCTCGTTCAATATTTATGTTGGATTGTATTTTAAGTTTTTGTTTTGTTGCGGGAATTCGCTTTATATCTCGACTTTTCAGAGAGAGGTATCGACCAATCAGCACAGGTAATAGAAGCAGGGTTATTATTGTAGGCGCTGGAGAAGCCGGTGTTATGGTTCTTCGAGAAGCTAGGCGAAATAAAAGGACAAATATTGAAATTGTCGGTTTTATTGATGATGATCCGGGTAAGAGAAATTTACATATACAGGGAGTGCGTATTTTAGGAGCTCAAAAGGATATCGCTGCGATTGTTAATAAATATGGAGTTGATGAGGTTGTTATTGCCATTCCCTCGGCTAAGGGTGAAACGATCAGAAGTATTATCGCTAATTGTGAAATTTTATCCGTTAGAATTCGCATAGTCCCTGGCTTACAGAAGATTTTAAGCGGGGAATTAGAAGTAAAACCACGAGATGTACAGCCAGAAGATCTTTTAGGCAGAGAAACAGTAACCATTAATGTTGATGAAATCAGCTCTTACCTTACCAATAAGGTTGTTTTGGTGACAGGAGCAGGCGGCTCTATAGGCTCATGTCTTTGTAAACAAATTGTAAATTTTAACCCTAAAGAAGTTTTGCTATTCGACCATAATGAGAATGATATTTATTTTCTCGTTATCGAATTTTTAAGGAAATACCCTCATATTAAATTTAGAAGCATTATTGGGGATATTAAAGATATTGGTTTATTAAAGAGTGTCTTTACGCTTTATAAGCCTGATGTTCTCTTTCATGCGGCAGCCCATAAGCATGTTCCTTTGATGGAAGAAAATCCAGTATCAGCGGCTAAGAATAATGTTATTGGTAGCCGCAATCTCATTTATGCGGCAGATCATTATCAGGTGGAAAGGTTTATTCTTATTTCAACCGATAAGGCGGTCAACCCTACCAATGTGATGGGGATGACCAAAAGGGTTACAGAGATGATTTTGCAGTCTAAGGCCAAAGGAAGTAAAACTAAATTTATGGCGGTTAGATTTGGGAATGTTTTAGGCTCCAATGGAAGTGTTGTCCCTTTATTTAAGAAACAAATCGAACAGGGTGGGCCTATGACATTAACGCACCCTGAAGTAACTCGATATTTTATGAGCATTACTGAGGCGAGCCAACTGGTTTTGCAGGCTGGAAGTATGGGGAAAGCAGGAGAGATATTTATTCTAGATATGGGAGAACAAATTAAAATATTGGATTTGGCCAAAGAGTTAATCACTCTTTATGGTTTAAAACCGGATGAAGATATAAAGATCGAATATATTGGCTTGCGGCCTGGGGAGAAACTTTACGAAGAAACTCTCTTGGATACGGAGAAGGACAAGGCAACCAAGGCAGATAAGATTTATATTGCTCAATCTCAGCAGTTTGATCCAAAAATCTTAAGACGCGAAATCAAAGAACTTGAGAAAATGATTAATGTTATGGATGGCATGGGCGTTACGCAGAAATTACGAGAGATCATATCGGCATGAAATTAAAAATACTAAAATGCCTGGATATCGCTATCGAATATTCATTATATGGTCTTATTTTTTTTATTCCTATTTCTATCGCCTTAATTAGTACTTTTGCCGCCATTGCTATTTTTTTGTTTTTGATTAAACAGATCTTCTCGGCGGACTTTTCTTCTTTAAAAGCTAATAAAGTATTCTTCTTGCTACTTCTAATCTTTTTTATTTGTATGGCCTTGTCTTTAATCAACAGCGGGTCGTTGATGCATATAAGTTTAAAGGCTCTTTTTCTAAAATGGGGTAGGTTTCCTTTAATTCTTTGGGTCGTACTCGATACGTTTAAAGATCCTAAACGTATAGTTAATGCTGTATGTGTTTTTTTATTTAGCTCAATCTTGGTTGGATTATCGATTGTCTCACAAAAGTACTTTGGACTTGAATTCTTGCGTCATAGGGCGCTTCTTGGCAATATGATAACCGGTCCTTTTGAGAATGAAAATGATCTAGCCGCTTATCTAACATGCCTTATTCCTGTTGCTATAAGCTTCTTCTTATGGAAGTGGAAGAATTTCTTTATAAAAACAGGTTTTGTTTTGATTGTCTTCCTTCTGATCGTTTGTTCTATTTGGACCCTTTGTCGAGGTGGATGGTTAGGGCTTGCCGCTGGTTTGATTTCAATGCCTCTTCTTGTCAATTATAAGCGTCTTTCTAAGAAAATATTTTGGTCACTTTGTTGTTTTGGGTATTTTGTCTGTTTGCCTTTGATAACTCTCGCTTTGTTTCATTTTCAAAACAGGTTGGATAGTGCAAGGTTTATACTCTATCACGGGGCGTGGCATATGATCAAAGAGCATCCGTTTCTAGGAAAGGGGCTTGGAACCTTCATGTCCTATTGCGCTCAGTATACAAATAATTTTGGAGTGTATTATACGCATAATGATTACTTACAGATGTGGGCCGAGTCAGGAATGTTTTCTTTATTAAGCTTTCTTTTGCTTGTGGTTTACGTTTTACATAAAAGTATAAAAACGATTTTTAAAGCTTCGGCATCATTAGAGTTCTTCCTTTTAATAGGACTAACAGCTGGTCTAATAGGGGCATTGGTGCATAGTGCTGTCGAAATTCATCTTTATTCTTTCCAGTTAAGCTTCCTGTTTTGGGTTATACTTGGGCTAACCGTGGCCTTAAGTTCTAAGCTTAATATTAATGATATCCATAAATCACCGTATAAATATCTTTAGTAAACCTTACAACCTCTTTAAATTAAATGGAATATTACCTAACAATGTATATTTGGATCAGACCGTGCATTTTTGTAAATGTTTAGCGTACAGAGAGAACGGGTGTTCCCTCCCCCAACAAGACGGTGG
>JBAXBI010000196.1:0-3444 GCA_037142055.1 Candidatus Omnitrophota bacterium
CGTTGCTGAGGTTGTCGCTCAACACGCTGTTTGTCCTATTGAAATGGTAGCGGTTAAGGATTCCTTTGGTGAGAGTGGAACGCCAGCGCAATTAATGGTTCATTTCGGCTTAAAAGATACAAACATTATAGAAGCTATTAAAAAAGTTATTAGGAGAAAACATGTCTAAGACAATCCTCCATGAAATAGCCGGTTTAGGACAGAGTCTTTGGATTGATAATATCAGCCGTTCAATGATTGCTAATGGCCAATTGAAGGGACTAATTGAGCAAGGTTTACGTGGACAAACATCAAACCCAACAATTTTTAAACAAGCTATTTGCACAAGTAGCGATTATGACCAAAAAGTTCAATCCTTAGCCGAAGAGGGTCGGAACACTTTTGAGATTTATGATGAATTAACGATTAAAGACGTCTCAGATGCGGCAGACTTATTTAAGAGTGTTTATGATCAGACTGAAGGACTGGATGGTTATGTAAGTCTAGAAATCAACCCCAAATTAGGAAATGAATTTGATGCTCAGCTTAAAGAGGGTTTACGTTTATGGAAGAGACTTAACCGTCCAAACGTTATGATAAAGGTTCCAGCAACTAAAAATGGGATGAATGTCGTTGAAGGTCTTATTGCAGAAGGGGTTAATGTTAATGTTACGTTGATTTTCTCTGCAGAACAGTATGCCCAAGTTGTTTGGTCCTATTTAAAAGGTTTAAAGCGTCTAGCCCAAAAGGGTGGAGACTTAAGTAAGGTAAGATCAGTGGCCAGTGTTTTTGTCAGCCGAGTTGATACAAGTATTGACAAATGGTTAGATGAACAAGGCTTAGCCCAATTAAGGGGACAGGCTGCAGTGGCAAATTGTCAGATTATCTATCATAAGTTTCAGCAAATATTTACTAGTGAAGATTTTAAAGCCTTAGAAGCTAAAGGTGCTCACATCCAAAGGGTTCTTTGGGCATCCACGGGTACTAAAGACTCAAAATATAGCGATATAAAGTATATTTCAGAGTTGATTGCTCATAATTCAGTTAATACAGTTCCTGATAAGACTTTGCAGGCAGTTTTAGATCATGGAGAAGCTAAGTTATCTTTACCTGGTGATGTTGCTAATGCTCAGAATATTGTTTCTACTTTAAGAGATAAAGGTATTGATGTTGCTATTGTTTGCAATAAACTTTTAGAGGAAGGTCTGTTAGCTTTTGAAAAGTCTTTTGAAGAGTTAACAGCCTCTATTGATGACAAATCAAAGAAGCTTAGTACAAAAGTTTAATTAAGAATCTTTAAGATCCTAAAAACCCTATATATAAAAATATGGGGTTTTTTTTGGGATTTTCCTAGCGGCTAACCTGAGGATATATTAAACTATAAGTACTTATGAATCCTTGGCGTAACATCACGTCGTTATCCTACGACCAAATTCGAAAATTACAAAACAAACAATTACATCATTTCATCAATACTCACGTTTATCCTTTTAGTTCGCATTACCGTCAGTTATTTGATGAGCATAAGATTAATCCTAAACACATTCGAACCATAGCTGATTTAAAACATCTCCCCTTTACTAATAAACTTAATTTAGTAGCTCAAGATAATCCTCAAAAATTTAGAGATTTTATTCTCCAACCTGATCAAGCTAAAATTCGTCGGTATTGGCCTAAAGAAAAGTTACTGAAGTTAGCGTTGCAATCATTGTTTAAAGGAAAAGAGTATCTGGAAGATTCTTTAGCTAAAGAATATCGCCCTATTTTTATGACTTTTACAACGGGAACGACTAATTCACCAGTGCCTTTTATTTATAGCCGATATGATCTTGATAACCTTAATCTATCAGGCAACCGAATGGTTAAACTTTTTGACATAAAATCCGATGAACGGATTATTAATATATTCCCTTTTGCTCCACATCTAGCTTTCTGGCAAACATTCTTTGGAGCGTTGGAAGCTGATATTTTTGCTTTAAGTACCGGCGGCGGGAAGGTGATGGGAACGGAAGGGAATTTGACAGCTTTAATGCGTTCTAAACCATCAGTACTTTTAGGTGTTCCTAGCTATATTTATCACTTGGTTCGTTTTGCTCAAGAACGCAAACAGGATTTGTCTTTCATAGAAAAAATTGTACTTGGGGCAGCTAAGGTAACTTCTGGTTACAAACAAAAATTGTCTGAAATGTTATCCGACTGTGGTGCCAAAGGAGTTTATATTTTTGGAACCTATGGCTTTACAGAAGCTAAGACAGCTTGGGCTGAATGTCCCACCGAAGGCCATATTTCTAGCGGTTATCATCTTTACCCAGATAAGGAAATCTTTGAAATTGTTGATCCTCAAACAGGTGAAGTGCGAGATGATAACGAGGATGGGGAGATTGTTTACACTTCCTTAGATGCTAGGGCATCCGTTGTACTTCGTTATCGAACGGGAGATTTTGTCAAAGGAGGCATTATTCATGAACCCTGTCCTCATTGCGGACGCATGACTCTTCGGTTATCCAGCGACATTACGCGTTTATCAGATATCAAAGATTTAAACCTTTCCAAAATTAAAGGCATGTTGGTTAATTTAAATCATTTTACCGAAGTCTTAAACAGCATTTCCGAGATTGATGAGTGGCAAATTGAAATACGTAAACATAACAATGATCCCTATGATAGTGATGAGCTAATTGTTTTCATAACACCTAAAAAACAAGTTAATGAAGCGCGTTTTTCAGAAATGTTAAAAGATAAACTTATGGGAGCAACCGAATTAGCACCTAATGAAGTTAAGTTTATTCCTTTAGATGAAATGGTTAAAAGACTAGAACTCGAAACAGCTAATAAAGAAAAAAGAATTTTGGATACTAGACCCAAAATCTAAATATTTTGAATATAAACAGGAGGCTTTATGGAACGTATTGCTATTGTTGATGGAATCAGAACTCCTTTTTGTAAGATGGGTACTGTTTTCAATAATTTAAGTGCCCAAGAATTAGGACGTATTGCTGCACGAGAGTTAATTGAACGTACCAATTTTGATGTTAAAGAGATTGATGAAGTTATTTTTGGTTGTGTAGGACAGCCAGCTGATGCTGCTAATATCGCTCGAGTGATTGCACTTTTGGCAGGTATCCCAAAAACTACTCCTGCTTATACTGTTCATCGAAATTGTGCTTCTGGTATTGAAGCTGTCGTTTCAGCGGCTATTAAGATTCAAGCTGGAGAAGGACGATGTTTCTTAACAGGTGGTACAGAATCCATGAGCAACATACCTTTTATGTTTTCTAAAGCTGCACAGGAAGTTTTTCTGGAACTTAATCGTGCTAAGACACCTCTTGCCAAACTTCAGACTGTTTTAAAATTTAGGCCTGAACATTTTTCCCCTCGTATTGGTTTACAGCTTGGACTAACAGATCCTGTTTGCGGCCTTAATATGGGACAGACTGCAGAAGTTTTAGCAAAAGAATTTGGTAT
>JBAXBI010000197.1:0-3441 GCA_037142055.1 Candidatus Omnitrophota bacterium
CTTTGAGAAACCAGTTGTGCATCAATAGCAGGATTTTTGATTTCTTGAATATCTACCTGAATCTCCCTTTTTGTAATTTTACCCAAGTCACCGCGTAAACGATCAATATCAGCACCACGACGACCAATAATAACACCTGGACGAGCTGTATGAATGCGAATCTTTATCTGTTCAGCTAGTCGTTCAATTACAATCAATGAAACAGCTGCTTGCTTAAATTTTTCATTAATATACTTACGAATATGATAATCTTCTTTAATATTATTAGAAAAATCACGGCGTTCGGCAAACCATAAACTACGCCAGTTTTTAGTATAACCAAGTCTTAATGCTAAAGGATGAACTTTTTGTCCCACGTTTTGATGTCTCCTATTTGGTTTTAAGATCTAATTCAACAGTTAAATGAGTTGTTCTACGTAAAATTGGTGTCGCCCTACCAAAAGAAGCTGCACGAAAACGCTTCCAAGCTCCACCATGGTTAGCACTAATATGAGAAATAAATAACTGTTCCTCAGCAAGACCTTTTTGCTTAGCATTACTTATAGCTGAATCCAAAACCTTTTTTACAAGAGGAGTGGATCCTTTACGGATTTGAGACAAAAGAGCCTGAGAAGTAGCAATATCTTTGCCACGAATGGCATCGATAACTTGACGAACCTTCAGGGATGAAACTCTTAAAAATCTACCTTGAGCTGATGCAATCATATTATTATTCCTTACTTCTTCTGCATGGCTTTTTTGGCTTTAACACCACCATGCGCTTTAAATGTACGAGTTCCGACAAAATCGCCTAATTTCATTCCTACCATGTTTTCAGTTACGAAAACTGGGATGTGTTTGCGACCATCATGAATCGCGAAAGTAAATCCAACGAAATCTGGGACAATGGTCGAACGGCGAGACCAGGTTTTGATTGGCTGACGTTGGCCACTGGCTACTGTTTTATCAAAACGACGTCTTAGTGAATCTTCTACGTAAGCACCTTTTTTAATCGAACGAGACATAGGTTATTTGGTCCTTCTTCTAACAATCAAATGATCTGAATATTTATGTGGACGACGAGTATTGTAACCCTTCGTCGGTTTACCCCAGGGTGTTACTGGATGCGGATTACCTTGAGGAGCCTTACCTTCACCACCACCGTGTGGATGGTCAACAGGGTTCATAACAACACCACGAGATTGACCGCGACGTCCAAGCCAACGACTACGACCAGCTTTGCCGATAGAAACAGTTTCATTTTCTACATTACTTAATTGTCCAATAGTAGCTCGACAAAGAACTGAAATCTTACGGACTTCACTAGAAGGAAGACGTACATGAGCAAAAGCTCCTTCTCGTGCAATTAATTGAGCTGTTGCACCTGCAGAACGAACAATCTGTCCCCCTCTACCGCTCTTAAGCTCTATATTGTGAATGCCAGTTCCTAAAGGGATTTTAGATAACGGTAAACAATTACCTGGTAGCATTTCAACATCAAGACTATTTGTACTTACAACAATTTGACCAACTTTTATTTCTAATGGAGCCAATATATAAGATTTAACATTATCACTTTTATATTGGATAAGTGCAATGCGAGCTGTTCTATTAGGATCATATTCAATCCCAAGAACGATTGCTGGATCATCAATCCGTGTACGTTTAAAATCAATAACACGATACATACGCTTATGCCCACCACCACGATGTCGTGAAGTAATACGGCCATAAGAATTTCGACCGCCCGAGCTCTTTAAAGGAAGCAAAAGAGATTTCTCTGGCTTTCCCTTAGTTAGTTCAGCAAAATCAGGAAGCGCTGCGTGACGAAGTCCATTAGTGATTGGTTTGAAACGACGAATACCCATTTTAAGCTACCTCAATCTTCTGTCCCTCACATAAAGAGACAATGGCTTTTTTCCAGGATGAACTATACCCATACTTAACACGAACTCGTTTTAATTTTCCTGAAACGTGTATCGTGTTAACATCCTGAACTTTAACTTTATAAATTTCTTGAACCGCTCTTTTGATATCTATTTTTGTTGCAATAGTCGATACACGAAAAAGATATTTGCGTTGCTTTTCAAAAGATGTACTTTTTTCAGTACGTACTAAATTTTTGATAATATCGTATGAAGTAATCATTATTGAATTCTCTTTAGTAATGTTTCTAACGCTGATTTAGTGACCAGTAAATTCTTGTTACTTAAAATATCACGGGCATTGACATCACTGGCTCGATTTAATGTCAAACGGGCAACATTACGTGAAGCTAAAAATGTTTTAGCATCACTTCCATCGAGCAAAGCTAATACTCGACCGTTAATATTCAAACTTTTCAAAATCTTAGAAAAATCTTTTGTCTTACCAGATAATATTTCAACTTTTTCTATACAAATTAACTCATTGCTTAAGAATTTTGCATTTAAAGATTCTCTTAAAGCAGCTATTCGTATTTTCTTAGGAACTTCCATTGAAAAATCACGTGGTTTAGGTCCAAAAGTAATTCCACCTTTTTTCCAAAGTGGAGAACGACTTGAGCCTGCACGAGCGCGTCCCGTTCCCTTTTGGCGCCAAGGTTTTTTACCGCCACCTGAAACTAAGGAGCGGTCTTTTGTAGATACCGTACCTTGACGATTATTAGCATCATACATAACAACAGCTTGATGTATAACTGCATCATTGACATGAACTCCAAATTTTTCTTTTGGTAATTCAATACTCTGTGATTTCTTACCTTCAATATCTACAACATTTAATTCTGGCATATCAGTATCCTAAATATTATTTTTTAGCTGTTTTTCCAGCAGCAGCTTTACTCTGTTTCATTGGGTTGCGTTTAACTGCAACCATTTCTTTTTTCTCATCAAGAGCGCGGAACGATTTCTTTTTAGAAATATTAACAACTATAAATGCATTCTTTGCACCAGGTACGCAACCTTTAATCAAAAGCAAGTTTTGCTCAATTTCGACCCGCATTACTCTTAATCCCTGAACAGTTACAGTATCCATACCCATATGACCTGGCATATGATGGCCTCTATAAGTACGTGAAGGATCTGATGAAGCGCTGTTGGAACCTATGCGACGATGATGCATAGAACCGTGGGCCGCTGGACCACCGCTCCAATTCCACCGCACCATACCACCTTGAAAACCTTTACCAATAGAAGTCCCTGTGACATCTACGAAATCACCAGCCTTGAAATAATCCGCTTTAATTTCTTGTCCTATTTTATAGTCTTTGTTATCAGTACTTGTAAATTCACGAATACGCTTTAAAGGAGAGACGCCTATTTTCTTAAAAAAACCAGCCTCTGGCTTCTTTAAACGATTCTCTTTAACAGTTTGATAACCTAAAACTACTTTATTTGGATTTTCTTTTAAACCTAAAACGGTACAAGGTCCAACTTCAACAACAGTGACAGGAGTAATAATTCCCTCATTGTCGAAAATCTG
>JBAXBI010000198.1:0-3434 GCA_037142055.1 Candidatus Omnitrophota bacterium
GCTATGATATCAACTGCCTGCGATGCAGCGGCTGCACAAGAAGGTGGAAGGGCTGTTGTATAAATAAAACTACGGCTATGATTAATTAAATACTCGCACAGATCCTTTGATCCTGCGACATAGGCACCAAAGCATCCTGCCGCTTTTGAAAGCGTCCCCATTTGAATATCAACATGACCTCCTAAGCCTTCCCTCTCAACTAATCCTCCGCCATGTTCACCAAAAACACCAAAAGCGTGAGCCTCATCAACCATCACCCAAGCATCATATTGATGGGCAAGTTGAACAATATCTTTCAAAGGAGCCGTATCACCATCCATACTAAAGACGGTGTCGGTAACGATAAGACGTTTTTTAAAACCGCCTGAAGCTTTTAATGCTTCTTCTAGAGATTGCATATCGTTATGGGCATAACGTTTTAACTGGGCACGGCTTAAGATAATACCGTCGATGATGGAAGCATGATTGAGCTTGTCACTTAAAACCACATCTTCGCGATCCACCAACGCTGAAATAATCCCAACGTTGGCCATGTACCCACTGGAGAAAACAAGAGCCGCTTCTGTTTCCTTTAGCCTCGCCAACTTCTCTTCCAGCCTTAAGTGTTCCTTCATGGTCCCGCAAACAAGTCTTGATGCTCCAGAACCAAAACCATCTTGGGCAATTGCCTTGATTGCCGCCTGCCCAATACGTTCATCATCAGCTAACCCTAAATAATTATTAGAACAGAAATTTAATACCCTCTTGCCGTTGAGTATGATTTCTTTAGCTTGAGAAGACGCAACCTCTTTGAGGGATCGACGAAGATTTTGTGCTTCTAAGTTTTCTAAATCGTCTTTTAAGAAAGATTCTTTCATCACTGCCTTCTTATCGTAAATGCGTAATATCGCCTGCCATTTTCTTTATAATTGAACCACTATCTCGACGTATTAAAATACCTCCGTCAATATCAATACCGACCGCTTCTCCTTCTACATCTCCTGCAGGGTCATGAACACGAACCCTCTTTTTTAACGTCGCTGAATTCTCACGGCAATACTCCAGAACCTCATCAAAATGTCCTTTCAAGAGTTTGTAATACCAAAGCTCTATACTCCTTAGAATCTCTTGAAAAATTTCAACACGATTTAAAGCTCCTTTGGTCTCAATCTTTAAAGAGGTTGCCGTATCTAAAAGCTGGGAACTTAAAGCATTCACATTCAAACCAATTCCTACAACGATAAACTTTACCTGATCGACTTCAGCGTGCAGTTCCGTTAAGATGCCTGCTAATTTCTTAGAACCAATAAAAAGGTCATTGGGCCATTTAATGGTCGGTTGCAATGACGTCTTGTGCTTAATGGCCTCAGCTAAAGCTACTGCTATCATCAGAGTTATTTGCGGCATCTGGGTGGGTGGTAATTTAGGACGGAGAATTAATGAACAATAAATCCCCTTCCCCTTAGGAGAGACCCAAACGCGCCCCAATCGGCCACGGCCTTTGGTTTGTCCTTCTGCACAGACAATCGTCCCCTCTGGAGTTCCTTCCATTCCTAAAAGAAAAGCCTCATCCATCGTAGAACCTAAAGAATCGAAAGAAAATATCTTCTGTCCAATTAACTTAGTATTAAGATTAAATTGAATTTCATGGGGGAAAAGTTTATCTGGAGACGCTACTAATTGGTACCCTAAATGCGGAACCGCCTCGATTTCATATCCTTGGGCTCGTAATTCCTGCATATACTTCCAAATTGCCGCACGAGACATATTCAGCTGTTGGCTCATCTCCTCGCCAGAAACATAGCCATCAGCCTGCTTTAAAAACTGAATGATTTTCGCTTGCATATCTATCGACGAATCTTCTCTATCTTTAGTTTTAATTGCTGCAAAAATAAATCAACCTCTTGCCGGGTTGTCCAACGTCCTAAACTGATCCGTAAACTACCTAAAGCCATTGCATCAGTGAGGCCAATTGCTTTAAGAACATGGGACGGCTCTAAAACGCCACTTGTGCACGCTGATCCAACCGAAACAGCAATGCCTGCCATATCTAAGGAAGTCACCAGTTCTTCACCATTTACATTTTCAAAAGAAAAATGCACATTATTAGGCAATCGCTGACTACGATCGCCATTAAACTTAGCTCCGCTAATGTTAGCTAACACATCATCAATGATTAAATCCCTTAAAGTCGCCTGTTCGCCCGCTTCACGCTCCATATTATTACGACAAATCTCCAGAGCTTTGCCTAAGCCCACGATGCCTGCTAAATTATGTGTTCCTGCCCTTCGCCCACCCTCCTGGTCACCACCATGAATTCTAGGTTCAATTTTAATCCCATCTCGTACATACAAAGCCCCCACCCCCTGCGGCCCATAAAATTTATGCGCAGAAAGGGATAAGAAATCACAAGGAAGGTCTCTTACATTAACCGGAATATGTCCTAGCGTTTGCGCGGCATCGACTAGAAAACTAATTGCCTTTTGACGCGCCATCGCACCAATTTCTGCAACAGGCTGAATTGTTCCTATCTCATTATTGGCATGATGAACTGCAATCAGCACCGTATCTTCTCTTATTAATTGAAAGACTTGGTCAGGATCAATAATCCCATCCTCTTTAGGTTTAGCGAAACTAACTTGATAACCCAATCTCCCCAGCCGATTGGCACTTTCAAGCACGCTATGATGTTCAAGGGCAGAAATAATCACATGTCGCCCCTTGCTGATTAGACTTAACGCCGTCGATAAAACAGCCTGATTATTCGATTCGGATGCAGAACTTGTAAAAATAATCTCCGATGGTTTAGCCCCTATAAAACTCGCCAACGTCGCCCGGCAGTCTTCAATGGCCTTACGCGCCCTTTGTCCAAAACTATGTGGGCTTGAGGCATTTCCAAAAAGCTCAAAATAAAACGGTTCCATCTCCTTAACAACAATAGGATCCGTTGGAGTTGTTGCGGCATAATCTAAATATATAGCTGACATAGAGCTACTATAGTAATAATCAAAACATTGATTGTCAACCTGATTAGCCTTGTGTGGTTAACAAAGAACTTGTTCAATTACTATCTCTTCTCTGCTGTTACGCCACAAGATTGACAAAACATAGCGGCGATGGTATATTGGCCTCTCTTAAAATTATTTGATCTTTTCTACATCGTAAATAATTTGGGGCTGTAGCTCAGTTTTGGGAGAGCGCCTGCATGGCATGCAGGAGGTCAGGGGTTCAACCCCCCTCAGCTCCACTTTACTATAAATTTCTTGCTGGGATGGCGGAACTGGTATACGCGCTGGTCTCAAAAACCAGTAGCTTCACGGCTGTGAGGGTTCGATTCCCTCTCCCAGCACTAAATTTTTAAGTTTTTCTTCTAAATTGGTCGCAAAACAACACCAAAATGCCCCGTTGACTCATTAAAGAATGTTACCCAGAGAGAGTTTTAGCATGATGGCTTT
>JBAXBI010000199.1:0-3411 GCA_037142055.1 Candidatus Omnitrophota bacterium
TTGATATGTTTTATCCGCAAGGAGAGGGTGCTAAAGCTCGTAATTATTTTGAAGAAACTTTTAGTCAGCATCAAATTCCTTTAGATATTCCTGAAGTTAAATATATACAAGGGCAGAAATTACTAGATGTTTTATTTGCAGAAAAAATAGTTACTTCAAAGAATGAAGGACGTCGACTTCTAAAAGAAGGAGCTATTACACATGAAGGGATGTCAATTACTGACGAGAACTGGCTTTTAAAACAAGGTGTTTTAAAAATTGGTAAGCGACGTTTTTTGCGTTTGGTTTAGTTTGATATATCTTGAATATTTTTAGATTGATTGTTTTTCTTGAAAATTAAAAAATATTCTTGACAAATAAAATATCAAGATATATAATTGCGGTTCATTTGTAAAACACTGCAGGCAGTAGTTGATTACCTGTAGTGAGCGGAATCGAACCATACTGCCCTTGTAGCTCAGTTGGTAGAGCACGTCCTTGGTAAGGACGAGGCCAGCGGTTCAATCCCGCTCGAGGGCTTAACTTAGAATAATCTCTTCTGTGACCCCGTTGTTTTATTACTCATAAGGTAAATATGGGGGAGCGCGAAAAGTTGGAAATAAAATATGCGCGAGACAATTCATTTTCAATGCACTCAGTGCAACCGAATTACTTATAACAGCACTAAAGATAAAAAGAAGAAGCCAGAACGTATTGAATTAAAAAAGTTCTGTTCATTTTGTCGTAAACATACCGTCCATAAAGAGACGAAAAAGTAGTTTTGACGGGTATCTTGTGACCTGTTGACGTACATAATTTAGGCCTGTAGCTCCAATTGGTAGAGCGACGGTCTCCAAAACCGTGCGTTGCAGGTTCGAGTCCTGCCAGGCCTGTATATTTAAGAAAAATGATTTCTAAAGTCCAAAATTTTGTTAGTGAAGTTTTTGCAGAGATGAAAAAAGTCTCCTGGGTAACTCGTCAGGAGTTAATAGATTCTTCGTTAGTAGTAATTGCTAGTGCGGTATTTTTAGGAGGATTTGTAGCTCTTGTTGATTTTGTTCTTTCTAAAGGTGTCGCTCATTTATTAAGGTAAAAATTTATGAAATGGTATGTGGTTCATACGCAAACAGGTGCTGAAGAAAGAGCTAGGGCTGGATTAGAAAGCCGGATGGCTAGTACTATTCTTAAGCAGTTTGTTGGCGAGGTTGTTGTTCCTACGGAGCAAGTTTCAGAAGTTCGTGGGGGGAAAAAAAGAATCACTAGTCGTAAGTTCTTTCCTGGATATATTTTGTTAAAGATGGAAATGAACAAAGAAAGCTGGTATCTAGTGAAAACAACTCCAGGAATTACTGGTTTTATTGGACCTGGACGTCAGCCGCAACCTTTGACAGATACAGAAGTAGATAATATTCTCAAGCGTACAGAAGAAACTGGTTCAAAGCCAAGTCCAAAGATTGTTTTTGAAGTGGGTGAGGCAGTTCGCATCGCGCAAGGGCCGTTTGCGAATTTCAATGGTTCGGTTATGGAAGTCTATCCAGATCGTGGAAAGTTAAAAGTAAGCGTGTCAATATTTGGTCGTTCAACTTTAGTTGAGCTAGAATATTGGCAGGTTGAAAAGATTTAAGGTGTGATATGGCTAAAGAAGTAGTCGCTCAAATTAAACTTTATGTTCCTGCAGGTCAGGCAAATCCTGCTCCTCCAGTTGGTCCTGCTTTAGGTCAGCATGGCGTCAATATCATGATGTTTTGTAAATCATTTAATGATAAGACCAAAGGTAAGGAAGCTTTACCATTACCAGTAATTATCTCAGTTTATAAAGATAAATCATTTGATTTCGTTATCAAAACGCCTCCAAGTTCAGCTCTTATAAAGAAAGCTGCAAAGTTAGCCAAGGCTTCAGGTACAGCTGGCAAGGAAATCATCGGGTCATTAACAATGAAGCAGGTAGAAGAAATTGCTAAAATGAAAATGGATGATTTAAATACGATAGATATGAAACAGGCGATAGTGACCATTGCCGGTACAGCTCGTAGCATGGGCATTGAAGTAAAAGGATAAGCATATGTCAAGATTAAGTAAACGCATGAAAGAAGTCAATCGTATCGTCGAAGGTGTTAAGAACCCTGTTACTTTAGCTGAAGCAGTCGCTTATTTAGCCAAAGCTCCTAAAGTCAAATTCGACGAAACAGTAGAAATGCATTTTAATCTCAATGTAGATTTAAAATCTTCTGATCAAGGGGTTCGTGGTACTGTTATTTTACCGCATGGGATTGGTAAATCTGTTAAGGTTGCGGTTTTTTGCAAAGGCGATGCCGTTGCTAAAGCCCAGGCTGCAGGTGCTGATTACGTTGGTAGCAATGATTTAATTGATAGAGTCATCGGTGGATTTATGGATTTTGATGTTGTGGTAGCTACTCCAGATATGATGCGTGATATTAGTAAGTTAGGTAAGGTTTTAGGTCCTCGTGGACTTATGCCAACTCCTAAAGCAGGCACCGTAACTACAGACGTAGAACGCACAATCAAAGAGGTTAAAGCAGGCCGTGTGGAATTTAAATCTGATAAACAAGGTGGAATTCATTTAGGAATTGGTAAGAAATCTTTTGCTGAGACTAAATTGGTTGAAAACGCTCAATATGTTATTGAAGCTGTTAACCATGCTAAGCCTTCGACAGTTAAGGGAAATTTGATTAAAAGTTTGTCCGTGGCAACTACCATGGGCCCGGGAGTGAAGGTGGTATTATGAAAGTTGGACAACTATATCGTAAAAGTATCGCCGATAATGTTCAAGATGGACTTACAAAGAAAAGCAACACCTTTGTTGTCACTTGGAGAGGTATTTCTTCTTCTAAAATGAGCACTTTACGCAAGGATTTAAAGCGTAAGAAGGCAGATGTTCTGGTTTCTAAGAATTCCATCGCTCGTCTTGCTTTTAAAAATTCAAACTATGAAGATTTAGGAAAATCTATCAATGGTCAAATGGCCATTGTTTTAAGTGATTCGGATGCTTCTGAGATTTCTAAAGTCTTAATAAATTTTTCCAAAAAGTATGAGGGTTTTACTGTTCAGGGAGGTATTCTTGATGGGGCGTTGTTAAATTCAGAAGAAGTTAAAACTTTATCTGATTTACCTTCACGAGAAGTTCTTCTGTCGAAATTTTTCGGCACTTTGCAGGCGCCTGTGACGCGTTTTGCTGGTGCATTAAATGCTAAATCACGAGATTTTGTCTCGATTTTAAAACAGAAAAGTGAAAAGGGAGGAAACTAAGATGTCCGAAACAGCCGTTAAAGAATTAGCCCCAAAATTAGAGGGGATTTACAAAGAAGTTACCAGTCTGACTGTCCTTGAATTGGCAGAGTTAGTTAAAGCCATGGAGGATCGATTAGGTATTCAAGCTGCTGCTCCTGCTGCCGCTGCCGTTGCTGGTGGTGC
>JBAXBI010000200.1:0-3358 GCA_037142055.1 Candidatus Omnitrophota bacterium
GCGATCGTACCACCATTGCACGTCGTGCTTGTAAAGCCTCCGTTGTCACTGGAGACAAGTTAGATGTCTCTCAAGTTGATTACCAACGCCAACAATTATTAGCCTGTCATGATCCATTTACCTGTCCTCATGGCCGTCCAACGGTTGTTGAACTTCAAAGCTCTTTTCTTGATCGACAATTCTTGCGTACTTAAAACTTTCCCCCCTTCTTAAGAACCCCACTGGTTCTTAAATTGTTGTGGACAATGTCTGTGAATAAACCGATAGATACGTTCCTTATCTAAATCTTTAACTCTACTAAAACACAAACCATAAACATACCTGTCCAAATTTTCCTTCTCCCAAGGCACTTCCACTTCAAGTTCTAAATCCAGATAATCGGCCAAAGCTAAGGTCATCTTAACCGGCCTTTCTTGAGGCAATGGTTCTGATAAGGATATACACATGCCTTTTAGATTAATATCTTCAATACAACAATCACTAAACTCTTCTTTTGCTTTTAAACTGATTTTGGCTGGAGTATTAATCTGCCAACGGGCTAAACGTCTGCGTTCATCCATACGCGCTCCCTTCTCTGTTGTATGATGGGGTTCATACATTTTCTTACATACTTCTCTTATAAACCTACCTTTGACGCCTACGGTGCTCTTCTTTGGCTTTTTGAATGCGTTCCGCAGAAATTTTATCGAACAGTTTCTGCATGACGGGAAATAGCTCATCATAATCCTCCGCATCAAAAACAACCTCTATCTCTTCCTTGCTATCACGAATCTCTCGTAACAGTGCCTCTGGTATTCTTCCGTTATTTTCTAACTTTAATAGTATCTGCCTCATGGGGGCCTCCTCTCTTTATAGATGTTCTTAAGTTCTCTTCTTCTGCCTCTTCTAAAAGAATATCAAAATACTTCCACCAATCTTCTTCCTTATAAACCACATACCAATACGAAGCTCTCAAAAACCATAAACCAAAACTCTCTTGATCCCAATACCTCATCCAACCTCTTAATAACGGGAGAAAGCTTCCCTTTCTTGTTCGATTTCTTATTACATACAAGTTTCTCTCCTGAAAATAATTTCTAATTTCAAACATTTCTACAAGTCTTAAAATCTGTTGCTTCCTTTTTATTAGCTCCTCCGCTTTAAATTTTATAAAACCAACTTTCTCTAGAATGTCTGACAAGACATGAAAATCTATTTGATATTTCACTAAGAAATTGCACGCATTCTCTTTAGTTGTCGTTCTTAATTGCTTAATTGACTGGGCATCCCCCCCGATCTTCAAACATTCTCGGCTTATACCCATTACTCCCATTTTGAAAGAAGGACTCACTTCCCTTTCTTCTCCCAAAACTTGTCCTTCAAGTTTATTAGCTTGAGAGAAAACATTTTGTAACAGCACGACTACACGATTAATGCCCAACATTCTCTTACCTAAAGGTTCCCTTGACTCTTGACGATCTGCTCTTTCATTTTCTCCTGCGTTCTCTCTTGCGATCTCTTTAGGTTGGCGCTTTTCATCTGTCCTACCTGCGAGTAAGAATAAAATGGTTTCATTCCCTTTTAATTCCTCTTTCGTTTGCACCTTTCGAATTCTCTCTACGTCATCTGCTATATGCTTATTGATAACCTCCTTTAAAATAGACTCACCCACGCCCTCCCTAGTATCAGGATGTTCTTGAAGAAACCTTTCCCAAAGATCAAGTTTTCCGTTATAAAAATCTGCGTAAATCTTTCCTTTGGCCATAAAATGATTCCTGTGCAGGGTAACGTTTATCTTTACCCAATCCCCTTTCTTTAAATCAAACACCCACCCTTGTTCGGCATGCTTGAGATAAAACTCACCTCCGCTAATATGGCGAGCATCTTTTATAAACCCTCGATGTTCATCAGGAATATGTTTCGTTAAAAAACCGGTTACCTCCCGTAAATCGCCACCGTAACTAACCGCCCTATCAAATAGGACTTTAAACTGACTTCTAAATTCTGGAGATTTTGCAACTAGAAATAAAGCATCTGTCAGATCTTTCTCTTCTGGCGGTGGGGCAGAACAAATAGCATCTGTTGCTTGAAAGCCAAGAATCTCAACGTTTATCGCTGCCGCTGTCTCCTTTGCCCCCAGCCAAGCCCATTTTTTATTGTGCACATCATATAGGGTTAGAACTCCTTGGGGGACTTCGGCTTTGGCGGAAACAAGCGCTTCGATATGGAATACTCTGTTACCATCTTTCAGAGGTTTCTTCTCTGAGAGAATAATGCGTTCTGCAATATCACGCGCTCCTTTAAAACGATACTTCACTATCAGAGCCCCCAAATACGCTGGGGCACGTATTAAAGGAGAAGTAAAATCTTCCTCGATCCGTAAATTATCTTTATCGATGTTCTTAATAAAACGGTTGATGTGACATCCTTCCCAACCTAATTGTTCTAAGATTGGTATCGTGCAACTTTCCTTACGCAATAGTTGGCGGTCAACGGTCTGCTGCGGGATATGTTCATAAACTTCTATGTTGAAAATGCCCCTTAAGAAATCTAATCCTTTTAAAGATGATGGGATATCAATGTAAGCCTTTCGCCAACGATTTATATCCCGATAAGGCCAACGATAATCTTTCTCTAAAGAACCATGACTGATTTCATATTCCTGTAGTCTTGCATATTCTTTGATAATATTATCCGGCAGGGCATAAGCTCTATTAATGCCTAACTTTTGCATCTGGGTAATAATCACTTCGTGGGCAGCAGTTAAGAAAACTCTCAGTGGCTCTCTGACTTCAGCGGGCTTAATCTGACGAAACATGTGGCTTGTTTGATTCTGAGCAATCAAAATATAAGGATTACCTTCAATATCCTTCTCAATATAATAAACAATCACTCCCAAGGTCCCTGCCTCATACTTTTGGCTGGGGATAGTATACAGAGGACTTAGCTCCGAAAATTCTTTCGGGTTATCGACAGAAATTCTAAGAATGCGCATATTCGTCTTTGATGAGGGGTTAAGCAGCTTGAGCCGTAGCTTAAGCTTGCGCTGACCAACGGCAACAGAAGTCGTATATTCTTCTAAATTCCCAACCCAATCCTCTGGTTTAATGCGGTTTTTATCTTTAAGCGGTTCTACACTCTGCATATCAATAAGCTCTTGCAAATTGCGAAACCCTTGTCTTAACCGTTCATTAATCATAGGGCAGTTTGAAGAAATCATGTGCCACGTGCCGTCGGAATTGCGAATGACGAAAAATTTGGACAGTTGCAATCCTTTAAGGCGTTGCATCGCCTCAATGGCAAGTGGAAAATTAATGAGTCTTATGTTTTGTGGATGTATATGACGTGGCAAAAATCATGATCCTGTTGATGGAAAGTT
>JBAXBI010000201.1:0-3353 GCA_037142055.1 Candidatus Omnitrophota bacterium
CCTCTTGACGGTCAAAGCTTCTTTGGAAGAAAACCCTAAGCAAAGTCCAACAGCAAGAATTTGAAAAGCGCTTGTGGTAAACGTAAGCGCCAACAAAATATGAACAATCGACATCGCTAACCAAATCCGATCACGATTAGCCCCAAAACGAATCATATCCCATAGAACCAAAGCTTCAAATACAGTCAGAGTAAAGAAATGGATATATGGCCTAGCTTCCAATCCATACCACCAAAAAATCCAATTTGTCATGCACAAAAGAACAGCATATACACCCCAATCATAGGATTTCTCACGGTATGAAAAATAATAAAAAAGAATGGCCGGTGCCAATGCCATAAAAAACAATGAAACTAACCGTAAATACATATTGGAAAATTGGTCTGTCCAAAATATCTCACTTTGGTAAGCTATTCCTTCAAAATATCTGGATTTTAATGGATTGTAAGATTTTACACGCAATGTATAGGGAGGCTCCCAAAATCTTAACTTCGCAAGGAGTCGATCTATTAAAGGTCTGTGGGCGAGTTCATCATACGACATTACATGAATACGCACCTTTAACCTCTGCTGAGCTTTTAAACATGCCGGATCATATTTAACAAGATCACAAAGAATTTTCTGAAGAGTATAAAAAAGCGGAGAGTTATTGGTTTCTGAATCCATATGACCCAAGAGCATATTTTTATAAGACACAGGACATATGCTACTTGTTAGAGAATAATGCTCATCAAGCCACAGAGGTTTATTACGAGAGAACAACAGACCCATTAAAAAAATAAAACCAAAAATTATAACTGAAAGGACTAACAAATTCCCAGATCGGCTAAAGGACATACTGCTCCTTATTTACTATACTTAAAAAGTATCCCTTAGGAAACTGCCCACGCAGAAAGAAATGGTTTACCACGATGATTATTCTTGGCTTTTACAATAGCGATTTCCAAATAAGTTTTAGTACCCCTAACATACCGTCCCACATAACCGGTCTTTAAGCGCGCATCATAGTTGCGTTTAAAATCCCTAGCGACCAAAACAGCACGATCAAAGCCTACTTCTTCAAAAGCAGCCCAATCATTACCATCTTCACTACCATCATCGCCAATATAAACAATATCCAATACATGCTTAACAGGTACTTTAGTCAACGCCAACTCACTAAAACCATTGACCCACACTGCTTTTTGATTCGCATCAAAGCACACCAAATCAGAGCCCCCATTACCCGAAACTAAGATACGATTAAATAAGTGTGCTGGCAGGCCATCTTTAAGTCTAAAAACATTTCGCTCAAGCTCGTTACCGGAGTTAAGCATGAAAACTCCACCAGCTTCAAGCCAATTGACTAAAGCCTCTCGTGCTACGCTATGGGCCATGGTTGGCAGAGTATGCCCTGCTTTTGGACCATCGTAAATAGTTCCATCCCCATCGGCCACAATAATAGTATTAGTCTTTCGGCTATCAATAAATTTTCCTGGAGCATAATTCATTTGATCTAACACTTCAGACCAACTATGCCTTAAGAAACGAATCGAGCATGACTTATTAACACCTCTAACATTAAACTCAAAAGACGACGTCCCTGCCAAACGGACTTCAAGATTCTTATCGACCTTAGCCAGCTCTTCTCGAATTTTCTTAATAATTTCCTGACGGAGAGTTGCCCCCCAAATCCCCTTAGCTACCACCTGGGCCGCACCAGAAGCTGTTGCATGCCTGACTTCAATACGCATAGGATTGTTGATAGCCTGCTGTATATTATTTCCATACTCAACAAGATATTTATCAGTAAAAACAGTTTTGTCTTTTTGATACAACTTTATGGCAGATTTTGCCTCTCCCCTAAAATCATCCGGATTGGCAGAAGAAAGGAATAAACGGATCTGTTCCCCGCTTAAGTTGATGATAGTAGGTATATCTGCTTTAGGAATATGCGTACGCATAGAATTGTTACGATTCTCTGACTTTTGGTCCGGAAATATAGTTAACGATATCAATAAAATCTTTCATCTTACCATGATCCTTTTTGCCCGGAGCTTCTTCTATGCCACTATTAACATCTACGGCATACGGCTTTAAATTATTAACTGGATCAATGACATTCTGGCTATTGAGGCCACCGGATAAGATTATAGGAACATTAGCAGATTTAATATCCTTTAGCAAAGACCAATCAAAGTTTTTTCCAGTTCCTCCAAAAGCATCTGGACTATAGGTATCAAACAAATAGGCATCTACCTTAAAAGGTTCAACGACAGAAGGAGTAAAATCATCTCCGACCCGAAACGCCTTAATGACCTTAACTTGATACCGACGCAAACGATGACAGAAATGATGATCCTCATCCCCATGAAGCTGCACAGCCTTTAAGCCACAATGGCCAATGATGTCGCGCACAGCTCCTAAATTATGGTTAACAAAAACCCCTACCGGCGTAATAAAAGGTGGCAGTTGTTCTATAATTTTCTTGGCTTTAAAAGGACTAATAAACCTAGGACTTTTCTTATAAAAAATGAACCCCAAAGCCCAAGCTCCCAAATTAGCGGCCTTAATTGCATCTTTCTCATTTGTAATTCCACAAACTTTAATTCGCATCATATAATTCCTTTCACAAACCGTGTCTTTGCGTGCGCTTTCTGCGAAGCAATCTTTTAACTTTAAAGGATTGCTTCAGTCGCAAAAGCTCCTTTGCAATGACACGTAGTTATTAACCCATAATCTCTTTGATTTTCTCACCGATTTTCTCGGCTCGCATAAAAGTCTCGCCGATTAATACCGCATGAGCTCCTGCCTCTTGCACCCTCTTGATATCATCTCGCGTTTTAATACCGCTTTCAGCGACAATGATCTTACCTTCTGGAATGAGTTTCATCATACTTTGGCAATTACGTTCATTAACTTGTAAAGTGCGTAAATTACGATTATTGATCCCAATGATCTCCGCATCAACTTTAAGGGCACGCTCAATCTCTTTTTCATTCTGAGCCTCCACCAAACAATCAAGCCCCAAAGAATGTGTCACTTCAATTAATTCCTGCATTTGGCTGTCGGAGAGCATATCCACAATTAATAAAACAGCTGATGCCCCATAAAAAGCCCCTTCATAAATCTGGTGCTCATGAATAACAAAATCTTTCATCAAGGTCGGCAGTGGGAATTCATCGCTCACCTTCTTTAAGTATGCAAACTTCCCTAAGAAGTATTTATCTTCTGTTAAAACTGAAATCGCCGCCGCCTTATTTTCAACGTAGGTCTTAGCAATAGAGGTCACTTCAAAATCTTCACGGATAAGCCCTGCTGAAGGAGACGCTTTTTTAATCTCTGCAATTAGATTTATTTGGCCTGGACGAGAT
>JBAXBI010000202.1:0-3348 GCA_037142055.1 Candidatus Omnitrophota bacterium
ACGGCAATCTAGCTGCCATGTTTCAAACCAATATCAAAAGATTGCTTGGTTACTCCAGCATCGGACATGCAGGATACCTTCTCATGGGTGCGGCCGCAGGATCTGCCCTTGGAGCAGCTTCCATTAACTTCTATCTGTTAGGTTATTTATTTACTAATCTTGCTGCGTTCTTGGTTATCGTCTTGGTCTTTACCGTCACAAAAAGTGATGCAATTGAGGATTATTCTGGTCTTATTAAACGTTCACCTTTTTTAGCCATTGCTCTTCTGCTCGCCCTCGTTTCATTAGCTGGCGTTCCCCCCTTAGCTGGTTTCTTTGGGAAATTTTCTCTGCTAATAGCAACTGTTCAAAGTGGTCTTGTGTGGCTGGCGCTGATTGCTGGAATTAATATCGTCATATCACTGTATTACTATCTTCTAGTCGCTAAACGTATCTACGTTGATGCCCCTAAAGACACTTCTGCAATTCTAGTTTCTTTTCCCATGCGATTGCTTCTTATCTTTGCAATCCTCTTTATAATCGCCATTGGTATCTTCCAAGGCCCATTCCTTGATGCTGCCCTTACGGCAGGCCAAGGGATGCTCTTAGTTCAGTAAAGAAACTCCCTCTTTAATTATTCTTGAAAAACAACTTTGTCTGATTTAAATTCTGCAGTTACTTCGCGTAGGATAGCAAAGGGACCGGGGTCTTTAGGAAAGCTGATCCAGCAGGAAGACGAGCCCCCATGGACTTCTGCCACGGATTGACCCTTCTCATTAAAAAGCTCTTGAACCTCGAAGGTTTCATTATGTGTCGGCCAACAGACTTCATAGGATTGTCCTACCTTCATGGGGTTACGCATATTCAAGTTTAACCGTCCTGTCTGTTGATCATACCCCTTTACAACTGCAAGGAAACGATAAGCGCTATACTCGGAATTACTTCTTAGGTATTCTTGTCCTACTACCCCTGGATTGCCGTATAGAAAGCCTTCGATAAAGCCTCGATTGGCCGTGGCAAAAATATCTCTCATATGTTCTGGATTAAATGGCTTTCCACTTTTCATATCATCAATAGCCCGTCGATAAGCCCGGGTGATCATGGCAACGTAATAAACAGATTTTGAACGACCCTCAACTTTAAAAGAACAAACACCAGCATTTCTTAAATCCGTAAGCGAATGAATCGCACAGAGATCTTTGGAATTCATCAGATAACTGCCGTGCTCATCTTCATCTATCTCAAATAATTCCTCCGGCCGCTCGGATTCCTTAACATAGAACTGATCTTTCAAAGGAACGTAACTCTCTCCTTGCTGGGTCTCTGTTTTGTTAGGATTCTCCTCTTTAGCGCAGGATTCACTTTGCATGTCTCCCTTTTTATAAACCTTGTACTCCCAACGGCAGGAGTTCGTGCATACGCCCTGGTTGGAATCTCGGTGGCTTAGATAGTTTGAGATCAAGCATCTACCCGAATACGCAATGCAAATGGCTCCATGCACAAAGGATTCTAATTCCATGTCCGGACAGGCGTCATGAATTTCTCGCATTTCCTTAATGCTAATCTCTCGAGAGACTATGATTCGTTTAGCTCCTAATTTCTGCCAGAATTGAACGGCCGCATAGTTAAGAGTGTTTGACTGCACTGAAATATGAATCGTCTCTTTCGGAAAACTTTCCCTCATCATCATAATTAATCCTGGATCAGACATGATCCAAGCATCTGGCTGGCATAGGTCTAAAAGCTGTGCGATATACTTAGTAAAGGAAGCTAGCTTGCTGTTATGGGAGAAGATATTCGCCGTCACATACACCTTCTTCCCTAACCGGTGAGCATAGTCGATGGCTTCTGCCACATTCTCAAGCTTCTTAAAACCATTTTCTCGGGCTCTCAGAGAAAATCGAGGGATCCCTAAATAGACAGCATCTGCGCCAAAGGCAAAGGCATACTGCATTTTCTCCATATTACCTGCTGGCATTAATAGTTCTGGTGTATTCATTAAGTTAATACCTTTTCTCGTTTCTTGCTGGCCTGCTGCAGGCGGCCTTCCTGATACCAAAAGAAATCAACGCTCTTCGAGTGGTACATGTCCCTTCGTTGATAGATTCTAAAAGGCAACTCCATCCTCATGACGCTCTCACAGGCTTTAGAATACTGTTCATCAGAGATCATAAGGGAGGCCGCATTAATACTTCCTCCACGGCCTTGCGGGATAAATTTATATAAATGCCAAGCATGAATAAAGTTCTCTGGCGCATTCAATTTCTTAAGGTACACGGCCAAATCTTCAAGCCCATCCTTATTAATTTGAGTTAAGATGGTTGAAATAGTTACGCTCTTCTTAGCAGAACGCAACGTTTCAAGACAATCAACAATCGTCTGATGATGCTTGTTCTTATAAAAACGCATCCTATTATGAACACTGCTTGTGGCTGACTCTAAAGGCAAAACAAACCGATCAACGCTTTCGATGGTTTGATAATGATGAGGCAAGGAAACTGCATTAGTCCCCAGCTGAACTTGAAATCCTAGTCTTTTAGCTTCTTTAGTTAATTCAATAAGTTTGCCATGCCACTCAAAGGGCTCTCCGCCGCCAAACACGATGCTCTTAAAGTTTTCTTTCTTTAGAGTCTGTAGCAATTCAAGCGCCTGTTCCTGTGTCATAGCATCAAAAATATCTTCCGTAATGCAAAAGCTACAACTCATATTGCATGCCGGATGCAAGAAAATAACTGCGACATTATAAGAACTTCTTTTATCGTCGGACATTCGAATACTATACTATAATTTTATTGTCGGAGACTAATTATTTCAAAACGCCTTTTGGCAATTATTTAAAACCACAAGTTGCACACGGACAAGCAAATAAACGCCTCCTTATAAATTATTAATTAAAAGTCGTACTTGAGTCGTGTTTCTTTTTGAGGGGCAATCAATGTTTGATCTGTTGGTTGGTTTTCTTGTGAGTGAGAAATTCTTTCGACAGTCGCCTGTAAAGAAATAAGTCTGTCTTTAATTTCAGGAATTTGCTGAGAATCTAATTTCTCTTTTAAAATCTTTACCTGCTCCTGGATATCTTCCAATTTCCCTTCATTTTCTTTTAGAGCTTCTACATAATCTTTTTGCCATGAAATCATGTCTTTTTTCATGGTATCAATTGTTATATTAACTCCCTCCATTGAATTCTTAATATTCTTCAATTCATCTATTTGCTGAATTAAATTTTGTAAGTCTTTTTCTAAAACAGCTATTTTCTGCTGCTGCTCTATGGCTTTATTAATGCTTAGCTCCATGGACTTCTTCTGTTGCCCTAAAGTAATATAAACCTGTGCATTAAAGGACAACAGAACAATCCCTACGAGCCCAATA
>JBAXBI010000203.1:0-3344 GCA_037142055.1 Candidatus Omnitrophota bacterium
TTCGGTTTTGGCGTCGGTGCTACAATGGCATTAACACAAAAGCATTGGAGAGATTTTTAATAAAGGAGAAATTTGACTGTATCATCACAACGCACTTTATGTCAGCTGAGGTGGGGGCTTATTTAAAACGCAAGGGTTTGATTAATGCCAAAATTATTTGTACAGTCACTGATTATGATGTGCATCGCGTTTGGATTAATAAGGGTATTGATCTATACACGGCGGCCTGTGATTTTACTAAGGAAAAGATTATAAGTCTTAAAGTTCCCGCGGATAAAGTTTTTGTGACAGGCATTCCTACCGACGAGAAGTTTTCCTCTGTGGTGGATCGAACAGCTGCGCGTCAGCAGTTAAAAGTTGACACTAAGGCCTTCACGGTGCTTTTGGCAACAGGTTCTTTTGGTACAGGGCCCATTGCAGAGTTGATGGATATGCTTTCTGGGTATCAGCTGTTGGTTGTTTGTGGGAGCAATCATCTATTATACGAGCGCTTAAAGTCGAGAAATAACGAAAGGGTCCACGTTTTTGGCTTGGTTAATAATATGTATGAATTGATGTCTGCCGCAGATGTGTTAGTAAGTAAACCTGGAGGACTTTCGATTTCAGAAGCTTTAGTTAAAAAGTTACCTATGATTTTCTTTAACGCCATTCCGGGGCAGGAAACAGGGAACATTAAGGTTCTTGTGAAATACCAAGCGGCTGAAGATCAAGGTTCTTTGATGGATATCGTTCATAGAATTGATGATTTAAGTTCATCTCCGGAAAAATACCATGCTCTGCGCCAGAAACTTGAAATCTTATCTAAACCAAATGCGGTTAAGGATATTATTCAATTAATATAAGAGGTTCCAAATTATCAACGAGTGTCATTGCGAGCCCAAAGGGCGAAGCAATCCTTTAAAAGATCGCCACGTCGGCGCTAAAAAGCGCTCCTTTTCGCGATGACACAGGATTCTATTTAGGTTCGCTTAAGGCACACGTAAGTTGTGTCATCATTTATGATCGCTCAAGTTGTCTTCGACCTTCCCTTAGAAGGACCTTTCGATTATTCAATTCCTCCTGCTTTAGAACCGCACATTAGTGTCGGTGGATGTGTAGAGGTATTTTTTGGTATAAAGAAGCGGATAGGGATTGTCATCGGATTAATTCCTCAAAGTGTCTTCGAGAATTTAAAACCCATCAGAGCTTTGGTTAATCGACAAGACCCCTTAGATCAAGCCCAAATGGCCTTAGGTAAGGCCATGAGCGCGTATTACGGTTGCTTTTTGGGGGAGGCTTTGTTTAGCATTGTGAGGGGAAATGCAGGGGTTCAATTAATTGAACCCTTAAGACAAAAGGGCGCAATGAATTGTGCCCCTACGTTACACGTTACCCCTTTCGGTGATTATGAGAAGGTTCTAGAGAGTTTAATAAAGCCTTTAGCGCAAAAGAGGCAAAAGGTTTTGATCTTGGTTGCAGATCAGTTTGTTGCGGTTTCGATAGAAGAGATTCTAAAGAAGCATTTTTTGAGGGAAGATTATGCCATCGGGACGAGATCAATGGTGTTTCGTTCTTTGGGGGATATTGCCTTAGTTATTATGATCGACGAGGATAATCCGTCCTATAAACAGGAACAGACTCCTATGTATGAGACTCGTCAGGTTCTTTTGATGAGGAAAAAGATAGAAGCTCTCAACCTAGCTTTTGTAAGTACAACTCCTTCTGTTGAGATGATGCATTTGGTCTCCCAAGGAGAGATTGAGTTAAAGAACTATCCAGCTAACGCTCTTGTAAAAGCGCAGGTTATTGATTTAAATAATTATAAAATACTTCTTAAAGGATGCCTTTCACCAGCAATTTTAAGTGCTTTAGAAAGCAATCTACCCAAGGGGTGTAAATCGATTTTAGTTTTTAATCATCGAGGGTCTTTTGCAACGACTCGATGCAACGATTGTGGTTTTGTACTTAAGTGTAAGCGTTGTGATAGCTCGATGTTGTATTCAAGGGTCAAGAAACTGTATCTTTGCCGTCATTGTTCTTCTGATCAGAGTGCAGATACTCTTTGTCCGTCCTGCCGTAAGCCAAGTTGGAAATCTTTTGGACTGGGGATTGAACAGTTGCAACGGGCCCTGCAGGAGCGATTTCCCAAAGCGAAGATTGCCACCTTCGAACGTGGAGAAGAGCAGATGCCCAAAGATTACGATATTCTCATCGGGACTGTGGCCTTGTTGCGGTTTAAATATCATACAAAGGTGGATTTGGTAGCTATTTTAGATATCGATGGGGAAATCAATCGTTTGGATATGCATTCTTGTTTTAGAGCTTGGAGTTTGGTTGGGCAATTAAGACCTATCTGCCAAGAACAACTGCTGATTCAAACACGGCAAAGAGATCATTATGTCATCGAGAGCCTTGTTAAAGACCAAGGGGATATTTTTTATCGTGAAGATATGCTAATTCGAAAGGAACTTAATCTTCCTCCATTTTCACATCAGGTGGTCATTAATTTCCGGGGTCTGCAGCAGGATAAGACACAAGAAGCCGCACAAAAACTTTACCAATTTTTGATGGAGATAAAGACAAATGAAGTCCAAGTTCATTCCCCTGAAACAGAGGCCATATCCAAAAAAAGAGACCAGCATCGTTTGAATATTCTGGTGCAAGGAGCGGATGTTGTTGGTATGATATCGTTGATTAAATCTTCTTTTATAAAACTTAAGCGTACGGGCAAGGTCATTGTCACGTTTAATGTTGACCCATGATAGACTTTGTAAGGAATTTATGAGAATTGTATTTTTTGGCAGCGATGATTTTGCTGCTATTTGTTTAAAAGAACTTTTTCAAAGCGCTCATGAGATTGTCGGTTGCGTCACCGGTCCTGATGCTCGTCAGGGGCGTGGGATGAAGCTGACGCTGTCTCCCATTAAGGAGATTGCACTAGAACACGATATTCTCTGCCTTCAGCCCATTTCGCTTAAGGAATCTGGTCTTGTCGATAGATTTAAGGAATTTAAGGCGGATATTTTTGTGGTGGTTGCCTATGGCAGGCTTCTAACACAAGAGATTTTAAACATCCCTACACTTTTTTGTGTCAATCTTCACGGCTCCTTGCTTCCTCAATACCGTGGAGCAGCGCCGATAAACTGGGCAATTATTAATGGGGAGCGACAAACGGGTGTAACAATCCAGAAAATGGCTTTTGAACTAGATGCGGGGGATGTAATTTCTCAAGAGACAATTGTTTTATCAGATCAAATGAGCGCTGATGAGCTTCGCTTACTTATGGCCCAAAGGGGAGCAAAGCTTTTGGTCAAGACATTAGACGATATTGCCACTGGCCAATATAAAAGTATTGCTCAAGATAA
>JBAXBI010000204.1:0-3335 GCA_037142055.1 Candidatus Omnitrophota bacterium
ATGACTCTGTGGTGAATGCGGTAGATCATACGAAGGTCGATTACGGTTTGATTCAAAAGAATGCACGTCATATTTTTGATGTCAGAAATATTTATAAAGGAATTCGTTCCTTAAAAATAGAAAGGCTATAAATGTCTACTCGTAAAACTGTTCTTGTAACTGGGGGCGCTGGTTTTATTGGGAGTCACCTTTGTGATTGGTTTATTGGTCATGGTTTTAAAGTAATTGCTCTTGATAATCTTGTCACTGGATCAAAAAAGAACATTGCGCATTTAGCAAAAAGTAAGAATTTTAAATTTATTAAACATGATATCTCTAAGCCCATTCGTATTCCTGGGAAGATTCATTATGTCTTAAATTTTGCCTCTCCAGCTTCTCCGATTGATTATTTGAACCTCTCTATTCAAACAATGAAGGTGGGAGCTTTAGGGACGCACAATGCTTTAGGAATTGCCAAAGCTAAAGGGGCGACATTTTTCTTAGCTTCTACATCTGAAGTTTATGGCGATCCTCTGGAGCATCCGCAAAAAGAATCTTATTGGGGAAATGTTAATCCTATTGGACCTCGAGGCGTTTACGATGAAGCTAAGCGGTTCGCAGAAGCATTAACGTTGGCGTATAAGAACGTGCACAAGATGGATGTAAAGATTATTAGAATCTTTAATACCTATGGGCCACGCATGCGTTTAAAGGACGGGAGAGTTGTTCCAAATTTTATTGATCAGATTCTCCATGATAGACCTTTAACGATTTATGGTGATGGCAAGCAAACAAGATCATTTTGTTATGTTGATGACTTAGTTGATGGGATTACAAAACTTTTATTTTCTAAATTGACAGGGCCTGTGAATATTGGTAACCCTAGAGAATTTACTATCCGTGAATTTGCAGATTTGGTTATGAAAACAAAAGGCAGTAAGGCCAAAATAGTTTATGAACCGCTTCCCTTAGATGATCCCAAGCAGCGTCGACCTGATATTGGACTTGCCCGCAAAGAGCTGGGGTGGGAACCACGGATTCCCTTAGAAGAGGGAATCAAACTAACTATGGATTGGTTTTCTAATAACAGTTGATCAACATTAAGCCGGTTTACATATTAGGTCTGTCAGCTTTTTATCATGACAGTGCAGCCTGTTTGATTAAAGATGGGCTTATTGTTGCGGCTGCCCAAGAAGAACGATTTACCCGCCAGAAACATGATCCTTCATTTCCTTCTCTTGCTGTCGATTATTGTTTAAAACATGCCGGGATTAGTATTAAAGAGATCGATTATGTTGCCTTTTATGAAAAGCCATTTCTTAAATTCGAACGACTGCTCTTAACATACTTATCATTTGCTCCTCAAGGAATTTCCTCATTTTTAAAAGCGATGCCTGTTTGGCTTAAGGATAAGATTTTTATTAAGTCATTAATACAGGATAAATTAAATTATAAGGGTGAGATCATTTTCTCTGAACACCATGAATCACACGCTGCTTCTGCTTTTTTCCCCTCCCCATTTGGTGAATCTGCAATTATTACCTTTGATGGTGTAGGTGAGTGGACGACAACCAGTTGGGGGAAGGGCAAGGCTAATCGGATTGAATTAGTACAAGAGATCCAGTTTCCACATTCGTTAGGTCTTTTATACTCGGCATTTACTTATTATATCGGGTTTCGTGTTAATTCTGGCGAGTATAAGTTGATGGGATTGGCGCCCTATGGGCAACCTAAATATGCTGATCTTATCCGTCGGGAGTTGATTGATCTTAAGGATGACGGTTCTTTTCGTTTGAATTTGAAATACTTTAACTATATGGTGGGGCTGACGATGACGAATGAGCGTTTTCATAAGCTTTTTGATGGGGCCCCAAGAAAACCAGAGGCAGAGCTTCAGCAGAAACATATGGATATTGCAGCCTCTATTCAACAAGTAACTCAAGAAGTTATGGTAAAAACAGCTAATCATGTGCAGAAAGTGACAGGATTAGATAATTTATGTTTGGCAGGTGGAGTAGCTCTTAATTGTGTAGGCAATGGAAAGATTTTAAAACAGACGAATTTTAAAAATGTCTGGGTACAGCCAGCGGCCGGAGATGCTGGTGGTGCATTGGGTGCTGCATTAATAGCGTGGCATCACTATCTTAAGCAAGGACGACAAACTGATGGGGTTCATGATTCTCAGCAGGGGTCCTTCTTAGGGCCAGATGTGGGAGGGGATATCAAAGCGTTGGCAGATAGCAATGAATGGATCTATGAATACTTATCAGATGACATCTTGCCTAGCCGAATTGCACAATTGATCGAACAGCAGAAAGTGATCGGTCTTTGCCAAGGACGTATGGAGTTTGGTCCTCGAGCGTTGGGTTCAAGAAGTATTATTGCTGATGCAAGGTCAGAGAAAATGCAATCGGTTTTGAATTTAAAAGTTAAATTCCGAGAATCGTTTAGACCCTTTGCACCAGCCATTTTGCGGGAGCGAGTAGGGGAATATTTTGAGATGGATTGTGAGAGTCCTTATATGCTTTTAGTGGCACCCGTTCGCTTAGAAAAACGTCTAGACGATAAGCAAGGAGAGACCTTATTTGGGATTGAAAAGTTAAAATTTAAACGTTCTCTTGTTCCAGCTATTACACATGTCGATTATTCTGCTCGTGTGCAGACTGTAGATGAAGTGCGTAATCCTGTACTATATCGGATTATAAAGGAATTTGATCGGCAGACGTCTTGTCCAGTGGTTATAAACACGTCGTTTAATATCCGTGGAGAGCCTATTGTTTGTTCAGCGCAGGATGCGTATCGATGTTTTATGTGTACGGATATGGATTATTTATTGGTAGGTAATTATCTTTTTGAGCGAATTTTGCAGCCTAATAAAGATAAATATCGTAGGGAAGATATTACAACTTATTTAGATTGATAGTGAGGATTTATGGGTAATCAACAGCAGAAACAGTTAAAAGTATTTGGGTTTGGCCTGCCTTTAATTTTTGTATTTCTTGGAATTCGACATGGATTAAAGCATAGCTGGGATATTTTGAGTTTTTGTTTGTTTCTGACGGCTGTGGTGGTTTTAGGGATTGCCTTGGGGAATCGACCGTTACTAGTTAAGATTTTTAAGATTTGGATGAAGGTTGCTCATACTATTGGAATTTATGTAACAGGGACGATTTTAGTTATATTATATATAGTTATTTTCACGCCCACTTCTTGGGTACTAAAGTTAAGAGGTAGGGATTTTATGTGTCGAGATTGGATAAAAGATGTAAATTCTTATTGGGTAACAAAAAAGAATTCAGATCAACAAAGTTATACGCAACAGTTTTAGGAGGTAGCATGTCGAAAGTATCAATTTT
>JBAXBI010000205.1:0-3331 GCA_037142055.1 Candidatus Omnitrophota bacterium
CTGGCTGCCGCCAAAAAGCATGGGGTGAAAAAACTCTGCTTCGCCAGCTCCGCCGCCGTCTATGGCGAAAACCCGGTGCAGCCCAAGGTCGAGACGATGACGCCCGATCCGCGCAGCCCGTATGGGATCACCAAATTAGACGGCGAATACTATTGTTCGTTATATAATCGCGAAGGCTGGCTGGAAACCGCCGCCCTGCGTTTCTTTAATGTGTTTGGCACGCGCCAGGATCCGTCCGGCGCCTACGCCGCCGCCGTGCCGATTTTTATTCAAAAGGCGCTCGCGGGTCAGCCGATCACAATCTTTGGCGACGGCGGCCAGACTCGGGATTTTATTTATGTTAAAGATGTTGTTGATGTTATTATTTTTATGATGGAACATCCAACTGTTAATGGTATTTTTAATGTTGGAACTGGAAAGGCTTGCACTTGGAATGAATTAGCCTATGCGTTGTTCTCAGCCGCAGGTAAGCCGGTGTCCATTGAGTATATGGAAATGCCGGAATCATTAAGGCCTCGGTACCAATATTTCACACAAGCGGACATGTGCAAATTATCGGCGGCAGGTTATAAGAGGCCTTTCACGAGTTTAAATGATGCTATTGCAGATTATTGTAAATTTCTTAAGAATAAAAGTTATCTATAAGAAAGGCTTGTTATGATTTTATTTTTCATTCTTGGTTCAATTATGGCTTTTGCCTTTGGTGTGGTAGGTTTTTTATTTTACATGTTAAATAAGCAATCAACTGAAAAAGAAAAAGTTGTTGCAGTTAATTTAAAGGATTTAAAAAGTTCTTTTGTTTCTCCTGAAAAAACTAAATTCTCGGAACCCATAGATGTTCCAACAGGATATGGAGTCTCCCATTCCTCTCAGGAATATCTTATGAAAGAGGCTGTTTATCAAAAGAGGGTTTCCGAATTAGAAGAGGAGTTGCTTGCGGCTCAAAAAGTTCAACAAAAAGCTCTGGAAGATTTAACAAATAAAGAGTTGAGTTATCAAAAACGTTCTGCTGAATTAGAAGAGGAATTACAGAAAATATCACAAGAAGCTCAAGCGCAATCACGCGAAGCATTAGTTACTATTAATGGATTAATGGTTCATAATGAAAAATTAAAAATCGAACAAAGTACTCGGGTAACGTCTGCTGAAGCGAATTTAATAAAGGCTCAAGAAAATGTAAAGGTAATGCTAGATGAACAAGGCGTTTTACAGGGTCGTTTAACAGAAAGCGAACTTCACGTGCAAGAATTACAAGATGAAGTTATTTTTGTTAAAGAGCAAATGGCAAAAGAAGTGGTCAAATCTAAATCCATGATTGATGATTTAATGTCACTAAAAGAAACATTGCTATGTTCTACAGAGGCAGCTGTAGCTGATGCTGTTAATGTTTTTAGAAATGATATCGATAGATTAACAAATGAGAATCAATCTTTTAAGAATGCTTTTAATGATTTGACCTTAACTAATCAAAAACTAAAAGAGCTCAATGATCATTTAATTGAAAAATCAGAAGCTTTACAATGGGAATTGACAAAGTCTCGTGCACAAATGACAAGTTATGAACGTGCTTGTGAGAATTACCAAATTCAATTAAGGGGGGCCTTTGACCGTACGGATTTGGTTGAAGAAGATTATTCTAAACTAACTGAATCAAATGGTAGTATGCAAAATACTTTAGATGAACTTCAAAATCAAAACCAAGAATTATCTAAACGACAAAAATTGTTTGAATTTGAATTAGAAAAAAATCGTGGTCAGTTGGTTGTTATACAAATGGCTTATGAAAATTTGAAGGCGACGACCAGTAGCTCGCCTTCTCAACCATAGGAAATAGTATGATTATTGCTCGTAGATTAACAATGTTGGTTTTAATTTTAGCCCTAAGCGGTTGTGGTACGTTATGTGAATTTTCTAAGTCTATTTGGGGGTCAACCACGCGAGTCTTAGAAGATGCTCGTAGTAATGCGATTACTAAAACATATGAAAAAAGTTATTGGGATTGTTTCAAAGTTGCTGCGAATATTATTTCTAAGAAATACGTTCTTTTTCAGAAGAATGAAGTGCGAGGTTTTATTGTTGTTATGGGTATTCCTGGATCTGTTGACACTACTGAGGTTGGGGTTTTTTTTGTTGAAATTAACGACCATAAAACTAGAATCGAGCTTTCTTCTTTAAGTACAAATGCAAAGCGGCTTTTAGCCAAAGGTTTATTTCATTATATGGATATAGCTTTTGGATTAGCTCCTATGGATCAAGAAAAAGGTTTTTTACCGGAAGATTTTAAGAATGCAATGACGGCAGAAGGTTTATTGAAAGACATCAAAGATGACGGATTTCCAATTGATGCTTCAGGCGCTGCTATTGATTCATTAAATAACTTTTTAGAAAATGATAAATTTTATGATCTTTGGAAGTCTAAAAAAGGCCTGAACATCTCTTTAACTCAAGAGGCTTTAGATATAATTAAAATAAACACTAGGAATATTGATCAGATTAAACGATTAAATCGTCTTATTTTAGAAGAAACATACCCAACACACTGTCCCAAGAATGAAATAGTACAATCTATAGAAACCGTTTCTGTTCAAAAATAATGATTGAGAATGAATTTCTTTTCTTAGGTTTGTTAGCTGAAGGACCCAAACATGGCTACGAAATTAAACGCCAGATTGAAAAAGAATTAATTCCCGCCATAGGTATTCAAGTTAAATCAATTTATTATCCGCTTAAGAAAATGGAAGAAGCAGGTTTAGTTGAGAAAGAGGTTGGTCAACAGGGTCGTTTCCCGCAACGTTTTATTTATTGTATAACTCCAAAGGGAAGAAAGAAGTTCGAAGGCCTTATTGCGAAAAGTTTTCTTTCTGTTGAAAGGCCTTATTTTCAAATGGATCTTTCTTTGTATTTCTTACCTTTAGCCGATCAAACCCTTGTTTTAAAAAGTATCAAAACTCGTTTAGTCATTTTAAAGAAAATCCGTAAAGATCTTATCGTCATTAGAAGTAAAACCTTTCGAACAAAGCCTTTAGAGCTTATTTTTACCCATGATTTAGATTTGGTTGGGGCAGAAATAGCTTCTACTGAAAAACTTATCGCTAGTTTGTAATTTCTTTATTATCAGTCTTATATATTTAAGCAATCCTTGACATATTTGTAAAATATACTAAAATCTCGTTAGTAAAATTTTACTACTTTTGCTTAATTTATGGATATATACTCAACTTTACAACAATCTGCCATTCGTTTTGGTAATAAGCCAGCTCTGATTTTCAAAGATCAGAATATTTCTTTTCTTGAGCTTAACGGGAAGGTCTCTCAATTAGCGCATGGTTTA
>JBAXBI010000206.1:0-3322 GCA_037142055.1 Candidatus Omnitrophota bacterium
CTTTTTCATACGGAGAAAGGTTGACCCAAAGGTCCTTTTCAGGAATGGTCATACTGGCGAGGAAATATTTAATGAGTTTTGTTGATTCTTCCCGTAGGGGCGGGGTTACCCCGCCCTTACTAGGGACGGGAGACCCGTCCCCTACGTCCAATATGAATTCAAATTGAAATGGATTGTCCGTATGCACTTTTATGCCTTTAAGTATCGGTGGATTAAATTCAGGGCTTAGATGTACCCTAACTCCAGGTGCTGGCAGGGGATATTCTTGGGCCCTCACTGGCATTGGCCCGACTATAGTCATCATAAAAGTCATTAAAACTATATAGACTATTGATTTACTAAAAACTATAGATGAGTTTATGGGGTTTCTCATATACAAAGTTAAGCTGTTACTCTCCTTTATATAAAGTATTACCGATTACAAGAGGGGTTTCAAGGCCTTGGAGGGGTATTTGAGGAAACGTTTTCTTTATTTAACATTAAAGAAAAACAAAAAATAAAATCTTATTTGGAATATTCTAATTTGAAACTAACTGTTGAGACAAACCTAAATTATTATCTTGAAGGCCTAAGAATCCCTTCAAATCCACCATCGGCTGGATATTGATAATGACTGGCTCAAAGCCAGGAGCGTTTTGAAGTTGGGCGAGCATGGCAGGGTCAAGGTGAAACTTAATCTCCTCGCCCGCATTTCGGGTTTGTAAATTCAAATTGGCAGGGGTTAGATCAATACCACCTTTATCTTTTAGATGTAACATGGCCGCATCTAGCGTTTTATTATAAGCTTCTCTTTTTCTTGGATCTTTAAGAACTTCATGCGCGGCGTTGATCTCTTGATACCTCTGTGCCGCTACCTTGTCATTCGGATTGTTTAGTGGATGATATTGCCTAGATAATCTAAAAAAGGCTTCTTCCATTTCAGCAACTGATGCGACCGGATCAATTTCTAATGCTTCATAATGATTACGCTTCCTTCCTTGACTATCTAATTTCTTTCTTTCAACTTCCAAACGTTTGGCTTCTACCTCCGCTTGACCTTGTCTGCCAATTTGCTCCCAAAGAATAGCGTCAGATTTAACTTGATTTAAAACATCCTCTGCAGCGGGCCAATCCCATTGGTTAACGGCTTTATTGCACCTCTTTTCCCAATTCAATCGCAAACTAGCTCTTCTATAATTTGCTAATCCTCTCTCATCAAGGTTCCCATTATGAAATTCCATACCATCTAAAACCCTTTGAGCTTCTTTAATATCCCCTTGTCCAATAGCTTGATTAAATCTCTCCTCCCAAGCATTCCATGGGTTACCCTCGGTTGGTTGAGCGCTATGCCTTTATACAACCGCCTCTTGAACAAGCAACGTCCCTGAACTTAAAACAATAATCTTAAAACCATTTGCATTCGCCTCTATCTGCACTTTTCCAAAGGGACCATCATAAATATATGGAGCCGGTGCCGGAATATCAAATGAAACTGGAAATCCTCTTCTTTTAAACCGAATTTGGTCAGAGCTGCGATTAAACTCTAAGACTATCGAATCTCCTGTTCGAGGATCCGTTAAACTTATATCCGTACTAGAACTATTCTTAAGGGCAAATTGATACCTATGAAATTCTGGAATCCAATCAAGCCGGGTTCCATTGGTAGAATTAGTGTCGATTACTTTAATAAAATTATGCCCTTCTGCATCCGTTGTCACCTGCAGAGTAAAATGATGACCTGAAAGCCCCTCGTCTTCTATGGCCACATCGTTATCTTGAGCCCCACCAAATTTATATTCTTTATTTTTTCCTAATTCAATGGGACGCTCTCCCTTAACTGATTTCTTATCCATACTATACTGTAAAACTCTTACGGAATCGCCTTCACTCCATACACGATAGCTAGAATTCCCCGCAACAACCCATGCGCTACCTATAAAATCCTCTTGAAGCCCATCTCCCCCTTTAGGCAAAACTCCAGATTGGCCGTACTGTATCAATGTAACCTTGGTTGAAGCCTTTGAAGAACTTAAATCTTTGACTTTAATAATTCCATTCTCTGAAACCATAAATGAAAAATGTCCCCCTCCATTTTCATTTATATTCTCTGCGACAATAACTTCCTTATCAAAAGACAGCTCTTTCAATTCTGCATTCCCTTGAGCCCCACTCTGCTGACGCATTAACTTTCCTTCTTGAATCCAAACATAATAAGTATGCCCCTGAGCCCCTGCATTAATGGCCACCTTACCTACAAAAGGCTCTTCTATTGCTGTTAAATGACTACCTTTGCCTATAATTAAACCTACTTCCTGACTACTGGTAATTGAAGAATGCCCCGAATCTTTTGTTTCTGGAACAATCGATACTGTTAACTTGCTCTTGCGACGGTTTTTAATCGTAACACTATTTTCTGTTGCTATTACTTGGATGTCAACATTAAAGCGCTCATGACCATAAAAGTAAGGCTCTGTGTGACTAATAAGATTTAACATCCCTCCTGGTCTTTGAACGGTAATTTCCCCGTTATTATTATTAAATACCAATTCAACTGGCATACCACTTCTTCCATCAACTAAACTTAGAGTCACTTTAGATCCATTATTAAGGGTAAACTGATAAGCTGCTTTCTCTTCCTCTGGTGTTATCATGGCTTTATTCTTAATCCCCTGTACTTCCGTTTTAAGTGTAAACTGATGCTCTAAAACCGAGCTAATCCAATCAAGATAGGTTCTGTTAGTTGAATTAAGATCCTTTACTATAAGGACGTTATTATCAAAACTGTCTCTTGTAACCACCAATGAAAAATGTCTTCTTGAAACACTTCCATCATTTGAAACGCTCACAGCATTTGACTCGTCCCGTCCAATGATATGCTCTTGATACATAGATAATGTCATTGGGGTTTTCGAACCTGTGACTGTTTGTTTATCCCTACTATATTGTTGGACTTTGACTTCATTTCCCTCAATCCACACACGAAAACTTGAATTCCCTGCCCTGATCCATGCGCTTCCTATAAAATCCTTTCGGACAGAATCGCCACCTTTAGGCACTTCTTGAGATTGATATTCTTGATCCAATTTAATTGTGGTTGTGGCATTAGATGAACTTCTATCTTTTATCTTAATCACATACTGCGAGCCTTTTTGATAGACCAAAAAGGAAAAATGTTCTGGTTCTAACCCTCCATTGCTTAGGGGATAATTATTTTTTGTTGTATCATTAAAAGATGGTACATTATCCGCATTTCTTTATCTCTCTATTAAATTAATAATTGACTCGATATTACGCTTCACTATAATCACACAGAACCGGCTATAATACCTGAATAAAAAGGATC
>JBAXBI010000207.1:0-3316 GCA_037142055.1 Candidatus Omnitrophota bacterium
TTAAGGGTTACTAAGCAATTTGTAGTTCATTGTCGGTTAAAGGGTACTGAGAGAGTGGATAGTTCTCCTGTTAAAGATATTAGTAGAAGTGGTATTTGTTTTAATACTTCCCTTGTATTAGAACGAAATTCTAATGTGATTATAGATTTAATGACTCCTTATGCAGAAGGAAAGAAAGTTTTATTAGAAGCGGTTGTTGTTGCTGTGAAAGAAATGCCTATAACAAAGATTCATCAAATACGAGCTAAATTTATCAATCCTGATAAAGAAGCTCTTAGGATTTTAAGTTTAATTGAGAATTTTAATCAAGATAGAGCTAGATAGATTAGGAGTGTATTGATTAGATGTCTGAAGGAATGAAGCGAAAGATTATTTTGTGTGCTATCAGTTTTTCTCTGATGGCATTTGTTTTTATTTCATTAGTTAGGTCTGAAGAAAAACAGGAAGATAAAACAAAGGATAGTAAATTAAAAGAAGGAAAATGGGCATTGACGATGATGATTAAAATAGAGGGATTGCCACAAGAGGCTTCTGCAGTTATGGCTATGGGTACACAGGGTCATTTTGATATGAAGGATGGCAATGGAGAAGGGGTTGTTTCTAACCCCTACGGCACGATTCAAATGCCTATATCTACGGGGACTAATGATTTATATCGTCATGGAGAGGGTGTAGAGACTCAATGGGATGTTAATAAAGGTATCACAAGTTCAATAATACAGTGTGTTACTAAGAATAATGCAATCCCAAACAGGGTAATGGCTGAAGGTTGCAAGCGGACGCAGCAAAGAAAGAATGATACGTATAATTTTCAAGTTTTCTGCGAGAAAGAGAATGACCATACCGATGAAAATGGTTATGTGACCTATATGGAAGATTCTATGGTAGGGATCATAAAATCTCATCAAATAATTCAAGGTAGAAATATGGATAGCACAATAGAGCTCTCCGGAAAATACCTTGGCCCTTGTTAATGAATTCTCAACGTTGGTATAATCCAGTTTATGTAGGCGGCGCTTTACAAAAAGATTTAAGTTGACATTTAAAACCTTTTTGGCATAATGGCCGATACTTTGAAGCCGTAGGTTTTATTCTAAGGAATAAGTTAATAAGCTTTTTCGACGAGGAATTGCCTTATGGATATCAAAGAATTCAAAATAAAGAAAAGGGGATTACAAGAAATGAGTACTACAAAATCGTTGATGGAGGAGCTCTATGAGAGCACTCTTAAAGATATTAAGGAAGGAGAAATCATCAAAGGCACAATCGCCGCGGTGACCCAAAAAGAAGTTATTGTTGATATTGGGTTTAAATCCGAAGGTTTTGTACCTGTTGAGGAATTTCGCAATCCTTCAGAATTAGTCGTCGGTTCACAAATCGAAGTTCTCATTGAGAACATTGAAGATGACCATGGGCGTTTAATTCTTTCGTATGGGAAAGCTGAGCGTCTTAAGGGCTGGCAGAAAATATCCGATGATATTAATGAAGGAGACACTGTTGATGGTCGCGTTGTACGAGCGGTTAAAGGCGGTTATATTGTGGATGTTTTTGGGATTGAGGCATTCTTGCCAATGTCTCTTTCAGCTTTCAAAGGCTTCTCTAATAATGATATTACAACAAAGATTTTTAAATTTGTTGTAGCTAAAATGAATAAGCAAAGACGTAATCTTATTCTTTCTCGTCGAGAGATGGTACAGAAAGAACGTGAAGAAGTTCGTGAGAAGTTGTGGAGCGAAATCAAAAAAGGGCAAAAGCGAAAAGGTACTGTTAAAGGTATAACTGATTTTGGCGCCTTTATTGATTTAGGAGGCATTGACGGTCTTCTTCATATTACTGATATGAGCTGGAGCCGTATTAATCATCCTTCTGAGATTGTCTCTGTTGGACAAAGACTTGAAGTCTTGATTTTGGATTTTGACAAAGATAATTCTAAGGTTTCTTTAGGATTAAAACAAATAATTGCAAATCCTTGGGATGAAGCAGCTGCTAAATTCCCAGCAGGAAGCCGTATTAGCGGAAAAATTGTCAATATAATGCCTTATGGTGTGTTTATTGAGATTGATAAAGGCATTGAAGGCCTTTTACATGCCTCTGAAATAACCTGGCAGAAGAAGATGGTTAATCCTCAAGAAATGTTTAAGTTAGGTGATGTAATTGAGGTTCAAATCATTAACGTTGATAAAGATGCCAAGCGTATTTCTTTGAGTATGAAACAACTTGAAGAAAATCCGTGGGGCTCTGCTGCAGAGAAATTTAATGTAGGCGATAAAATCAAAGGTATCGTTCGTGGTTTTACTGATTATGGTGCTTTTGTTGAGCTTGAGAATGGTTTAGAGGGGATGATTCATGTGTCCGATATGTCATGGACTAAGAAAGTTAATCATCCACAAGAAATATTACAAAAAGGTAATGTTGTGGATGTTGTTGTCCAGGGCGTTGATGCAGAAAATCGTAAGATCACTCTTGGTCTTAAGCAATTACAAGAAAATCCATGGAATGAAATTGCGTTGAAATTTGCAGTCGGTTCTGTGGTTTCTTCTGAAGTTGTAATGAATTCTAATTTTGGTGTATTTGTTAAATTAGAAGGTGATATAGAAGCGTTGGTTTATTCTTCTGAAATTGACAAACAACAAGCCGCTTCTTTAAAAGCTGGTGATAAGCTACAAGTTAAAGTGATTAAAGTAGACGTCGAAGGTATGAAAATCGGCGTTTCTGCTAGACTATAATTCTTTCTTTGGGGCAATCCTTGCAGTGAGCAGGGGTTGCCCTTATTATTTTATGTCTTCCAAAGACGCTATCCAAAAAATCTCCCGTGGCACCACCGAAATCATCAATATTGAGGATTTAGCTAAGAAATTTGACCTTAATCGTCCTTTAGTTATCAAAGCAGGGTTTGATCCTACGGCTCCTGATATTCATTTAGGCCATGTGGTTTTGTTAAGGAAGATGAGGCAATTTCAAGATCTTGGTCACAGGGTTGTATTCTTAATTGGTGATTTTACCGCTCAAGTGGGAGATCCAACAGGTCGCAATGAATTACGTAAGAAAATGTCCCGTTCTGATATTGAAGAGAATGCCAAAACATATAAGACACAAGTTTTTAAGGTTTTAGATCCAGATAAAACAGAAGTAGTTTTTAATAGTCACTGGTTAGGTCATTTGACTCCTCAGGACGTATTGGAATTGACTGCAACAACCACCGTAGCTCAGATGCTTGCCCGTGCAGATTTTAAAAAACGTTTTGAATCTGGTCGAGAAGTAAGTTTGCTTGAATTTATTTATCCCCTGTTGCAGGGCTATGATTCGGTATATTTAA
>JBAXBI010000208.1:0-3300 GCA_037142055.1 Candidatus Omnitrophota bacterium
GGCCGGATTTCAGTTCAATCGTCTCCGCCTGACTCAAGGAAGGGAAAACAAAAAAGATTAAAAGAATAATAATTCTTAAAGAAAGAAACATTACTTCTTTACTGTTGTATTAGTTTTGACACCTTTAGTACTTGTAGTTGACGCTTGTACTTTTTCATCCTCTTGTGCGGACTTAATTAACGCTTCAAGAAGAACAGCTGAGGACTGAGCATTTCCTGTATCCCCTGCGGCATTAAAAAGCTCATAGCTTCGACGAGCAGCTAAAACAGCTGGCAATTTCTTCCCCACCATTTTATTAGCTACACCCAACATATAAAAAACTGTTCCGTTATCAGGAAAAGTTTTAGCTGTTTGATCTAAGAATTCTGCAGCTTGATCAAACTGTTCAGCTTTGATCAAGATTTGTCCTAACACCAAATACGGATTAGGGTCACTTGGATCTATTTTAATGGAAGCTTCAAGACTGGTCACAGCTCCTTTAATATCTTTTTGTTGCAACATCAACATGCTTTGAGCAAAAAGTTTCTTTGCTGCATCTTTTCGATCATTACTAACATTATTTTGTTGCGAGGGTTGTTGACAGCCTACAATAAAAAGACCTAAGCACACGACCAAAATTAATTTTCTCACGAGTGACTCCTTATTTTTGTAAAGTTTTAGTTGTTAAGTAATGATCAACCCCGGAAGCGGCCGCACGACCTTCGTGAATTGCCCAAACCACCAATGATTGTCCTCTTGTCATATCTCCTGCTGTAAAAACCCCAGGGACTGATGTCATTTTATTGCTATCTGCCTTAACGTTACCACGAGCATCTACTTCGACCGCCAACTCTTCTAACATGCCTTTCTTAACAGGTCCAGTAAACCCCATCGCTAAAAATAAAAGATCACATTCCATTTCAAATTCGGAACCGGATATTTCGCTCATTTTCATTTGTCCTGTAGATGGATCTTTATTCCACTCTACCCGAACCGCGTAGATTTTCTTTAACTTTCCATTTTCGCCACTTAGACGTTTGGTCGAAATCGAATAATCCCGGACAACACCTTCTTCATGGCTGGTTGATGTTCTTAAAATAAAAGCCCAATTAGGCCATGGATTATCTGGTGTTCTTGTCTGTGGAGATTTTGGCATCAGTTCAAATTGATGAACCGAAACAGCTCCCTGACGATTGGCTGTGCCAACACAATCAGAACCCGTATCTCCTCCACCTAAAACAACAACCTTCTTTCCCTTAGCTGAAATAAAATTCTCAACAGGAATATTTAAATTCTTTCGGTTTTGCATAGGCAAATACTGCATCGCCTGATAAACACCCTCCAATTCACGTCCAGGAACTGGAAGATCACGACCTGTCTCTGCTCCACCACAAAGCACCAATGCATCGTATTTGCTCTGTAACTCTTTAGATGAAACATTACCGCCAATATGCTGACCTGTCTTAAACGTCACCCCTTCATCCGCCATACGTTTGACACGACGCTCAACAACCCATTTCTCCAATTTAAAATCTGGTATTCCAAGCGTCAAAAGCCCGCCGATAACCTCATTCTTTTCGTAAACGGTAACTTTATGTCCTTTTTTATTAAGCTCATCGGCACAAGCTAACCCAGCAGGACCAGAACCTATGACAGCAACCTTCTTACCTGTGCGATGCTTAGGTGCTTTGGCTTCCAACCATCCCTTATCGTAGGCATTCTCAACAATAGAAAGTTCTATATTCTTAATTGTGACGGCTGGTTCATTAATCGACAAAACGCACGAATTCTCACATGGTGCAGGACAAACACGTCCGGTAAATTCTGGAAAATTATTAGTCTTTTGAAGACGTTCAATAGCCTCTTGCCATTTATTGCGATAAACTAAATCATTCCAATCAGGAATAATGTTCCCTATCGGACAGCCACTTTGACAAAAAGGAACTCCGCAGTCCATGCAACGAGCCCCTTGTGTTTGCATTTCTTTAATACTGGGAAGATGAGTAAATTCTTTAAAATGCTTCAAACGCTCTTCAACAGAGTCCTTGGTGTACTCCTGACGTTTATGTTTCATGAAACCTTTAACTTCACCCATTACGAAACCACCTTCAATTTTTCATCCTCACTTTTGATATTTTCAGCTTCTTCCAATACTCGACGATAATCTCGAGGATAAACCTTAATAAACTGTGTCAAAGCTACATCCCAATTCTTAACGACACCTTCTGCAACTGTACTTTGAGTATATTTAAGATGATTCTCTACCAAATATCGAAGCTCTAAGATATCTTTAGGATCTTTAACAGGAAATAAATCAACCAATCCCATATTACAATTTTTCTGAAAAACATTATCCCGATCCAAAACGTAGGCAATACCCCCGCTCATCCCTGCAGCAAAATTACGACCTGTTGGGCCTAAAACAACCACACGTCCGCCGGTCATATACTCACATCCGTGATCTCCGATTCCTTCAACCACCGCATAAGCACCCGAATTACGCACTGCAAAGCGTTCTCCTGCAAGCCCCCTAAAGTAAACCTCTCCTAAAATAGCTCCATAAAGAACCACATTACCGACAATAATATTTTCTTGTGGAACAAAGGTAGACTTCTTAGATGGATAAATAACTATCCGTCCTCCCGAAAGTCCTTTCCCCACATAATCATTCGCCTCTCCCTCTAGAGTAAAGGAAACCCCCCGAGACAAGAAAGCCCCAAAACTCTGTCCTGCTGAACCATCAAATTTAATCTGAATAGTATCATCGGGTAAACCAGTTAAACCATATTTCTTCGCGATCGCAGAAGAAAGCATGGTCCCCACCGTACGGTTAATATTTTGAATCTTACTATCAAATTTAACCGGTGTTTTGTTATCAATAGCTTCCTGACAGCTTTCAATGAGACGATTATCTAACGCCTTCTCCAAGCCATGATCTTGAGTACCCACATGACGAATAGCAATCCCTGCAGGCACATCCGCTTTGTGTAAAATGTTCGTTAAATCAATTCCCTTTGATTTCCAATGATCGAGAGTATCTTTAACATCGAGCATGTCCACGCGACCGACCATATCTTCAAACTTCCGAAATCCTAATTCCGCCATAATCTCTCGTACTTCTTCAGCGATAAAGGTAAAGAAATTCACTACATGCTCAGGCTTACCTGCGAACTTCTTCCTCAACTCTGGGTCTTGGGTTGCCACACCAACCGAGCAAGTATTAAGATGGCATTTACGAAGTAAAATGCATCCCACCGTCACAAGCGCTGTTGTGGAAAATCCAAACTCATCTGCTCCAAGCATTGCGGCAATAGCCACATC
>JBAXBI010000209.1:0-3300 GCA_037142055.1 Candidatus Omnitrophota bacterium
TATTATTGGTACAGGAATTTCAGGGATGGGGGCAGGGTATTTCCTTCGTGAGAAGTATGATATTACCTTTTATGAGAAAAATGATTATGTCGGTGGCCATACCAATACCCTGACGATCGATGAAGAAGGTCAGCCTATTTATATTGATTCAGCGTTTATGGTCTTTAATGAAATTACCTACCCGTTGTTAACGGCTCTTTTTAAGGAATTGGATGTTCAAACAAAACTAACGAGTATGTCTTTTAGTGTTCAGCATAAGGCGACTGGTTTGGAATATAGTGGCACTGGCTTAGATGGACTTTTTGCCCAGCGAAAGAATATTTTCAATCCCAAGCATATCCGAATGCTTTTAGATATTGATCGGTTTCGCCAAGAGTCCCTCGAGGTCTTAATTAATCCAGACTATTTTGGGTATTCATTAGCTCGATATATTAAGGAAAAGAATTATAGTGACGATTTCTTGTATAAATTCCTTGTTCCTATGAGTTCGGCGGTATGGTCATCACCTTTTGATAAAATGCTAGAGTTCCCTGCCGCAACCCTAGTGCGATTCTTTAAGAATCATTGCTTTTTAGGGCTCAAAGGACAGTTGCAGTGGCGCACCTGTGTGGGAGGAAGTCGGCAGTATCGGGATAAAATTATGAATATTCTCAAGGCGAAGGTTTTTGTTTCCAGCCCTGTTAGTTCTGTTAATCGAAAAGGTAATCAGGTGGAGGTTGCTCTTTCTAATGGGCAGAAGAATTCCTTTGATTACGTTTTACTTGCCTGTCATGCGGATGATTCCTTGCAAATCTTAAAAGATGCTACTTCCAATGAGAAGGACTTGTTGTCAAAATTTCCGTATCACTTAAATGATATTATTTTGCATGTAGATTCAACTATCATGCCAAAATTAAAGAAGGTGTGGTCTTCATGGAATTATCGTGTTGAAGGTGATGGATCGACAAGCACAATTTATTGGATGAACTGTCTTCAAGGGGTATCTCAAAAGAAAGATTATTTTATTTCTGTCAATAATCCTGAAATTGTGGCACCCAATAAGGTTTTATGGCAAACCAAGTATGCTCATCCTTCCTATAATATTGATTCTCAAAGAGCGCAGGAACAGTTAGGAAAATTAAACGGTACAAGTCGCGTCTTCTTTGCAGGCGCCTATTTTCGTTATGGGTTTCACGAGGATGGTCTTTGGGCTGCTCTTGAAGCGGCTAGAGCTTTAGCAGGAGAAAATCTTTGGGGTTAAATTCTTGTCTTTACGAGCTTAACGTTTGGCATGATAGACGCTCACCTAAACGCTATACGTTTGAACATAAGATTTTTATGTTCTATTTAGATTTGGATGAGCTCTCTGAGATTTCTCGTTTAAATTGGCTTATCGGGCACAATCAATCTCGAGCGTATAATTTTAAAGATGAAGATCATATCCTTTCGGGAGGCAAAACTGCAAAGGAGAGTGTTCTCTCGTTCGTTAAGAGCAAAGGCTTATCACAGCCGGTAGCTAAGGTTAAGTTGTTGACAAATTTAAGAACTTTTGGCTACATTTTTAATCCGGTTTCATTTTATTTCTGTTTTGATTCCAATAATAATCCTTTATGTGTGGTGGCTCAAATCGGAAATACCTTTGGTGAGTTAAAATATTTCTATCTGGGCCCACAGAAATGTATCGAGAAGACTTTTGATGATCAACAGGTTAAGTATTACTATATTTCACCATTTACGGATCTAGATAATTCATTAGAGTTTAAGATTCAGGTTCCTGATGAGAAGCTAAATATTCTCATTGATGTTACCAAGAACGGTGAAAAGTTCTTTTTTTCTTCAATGGTAGGAAGGGTTCAAGAGCTTAGTTCATGGAATTTATTTTTAAACACATTAAAATATCCGCTGGTGACTTTTAAGATTATTTTTTATATTCACTGGCATGCAGCTATCCTGCATTTTTTTAAGAAGATTCCGCATCATTTAAAGGAAGAGAGACCGCAGGACCAGAAAGAGGTTTATAGGCCATGCAAGCGTTAACTAAGTCTTTATGTGAGAAGATTATTCATAAGGTGTTTACTCCCTTGAAGCTTGGGACAATGACATTTAAATTTCCTGATGGAACAAGGCGAGTGTATGGTCAGGAGACAAATACTATAACGGCAGAGATTCGTTTAAATCGACGTAGAGAGTTCTTTACAAAATGTTTATTGTACGGAGATGTTGGCTTTGGTGAGTCCTATGTTGATGGGGACTGGGATACAGAGGATATTACCAAGGTTATTGAGTGGATGATTTATAACGTGGAGCATCATCCGACTTTAATGGCAGATGATACGAAGAATACACCGGTTAATTGGTTTAGGATTTTTAATACTTTGGCACATAAGTTAAGGGATAATACCTTAATCGGAAGTCGAAAGAATATTTCTGCTCATTATGACTTAGGCAATGATTTTTTTAAAACATTCTTAGATTCTTCCATGGCGTATTCCTCAGCCTATTTTACAAAACCACAACAGAACTTACATGAAGCGCAGGTGGCTAAATTTGACATTTGGTGTAAGAAGTTGCGGCTTAAACCCACGGATCATGTTTTAGAAATAGGAAGCGGTTGGGGAGGGTTTTCTCTTTATGCCGCTAAGAATTATGGCTGTAAGATAACGGCGATTACTATTTCTAATGAGCAATATGAATATTGCAAAGAGCTTTTTAAGAAAGAAGGACTTGCTGACAGGATTGATGTTCAATTTACAGATTATCGTCATATTGAGGGTAAATTTGATAAGATTATATCTATTGAGATGATTGAGGCGGTAGGGCATAAGTTTTTCCCTGTTTTTTTTAAACAAATTCATCATCTGTTAAAAGATGATGGATTGGTGGGGCTTCAGATGATCCTTTCACCGGACCATCGTTATGAAAGCTTTAGAAAGAATGTGGATTGGATTCAAAAGCATATTTTCCCCGGAAGTCTTCTACCATCCATGAAAGCTTTACAGGCGGCTATTTATAAGACTGGAAGTCTAAGTGTTTTTGACTATGAAGATATTTCAATAAGTTATGCTTGTACGCTAAAAAGTTGGTGGGAAGAGTTTAATCGTAATAGAGGTAAGGTTGAGTCTTTGGGCTTTGATGAACCCTTTGTTCGTAAATGGAATTACTATTTTTCCTATTGCGAAGCTGCTTTTAGTATGCGGAATATTGCGGTTGCACAAGTCGTCTTAACTCGCCCGAATAATTACCAATTGGTTTAAGTTTTAAACGAATTCGTAAATTGTAATCACAAGTGCGACAAATAAATAAGAAGACTCCATAGATCTT
>JBAXBI010000210.1:0-3267 GCA_037142055.1 Candidatus Omnitrophota bacterium
CAATGCGCTGGGCCCCCTATACCTAAAGATGGTCGAGCAAGGACAAAAGGTATCATTAGACGCTTTAGAAACCCGCCTGAAGACCGAGGGGGAATGGAGAGTACGGCAAGCCATCGTCAATGCGCTGGGCCCCCTATACCTAAAGATGGTCGAGCAAGGACAAAAGGTATCAGAGAAAGATCAAAGGATACATAAATTGATTCATAGGTATAATTTGGATTTAGTATCCAGTAATGAATATGTGCTAGATAAAATATTTTCGTTATCCAGCGAAGATTTAGATGAAATGGAAAAGAATTTAAATGAACTCATTGAATTGTTCAAACAGAATAATACTGAAGAAAGTCTTAATGATTCTTTGGAGACATATGTTCAACTAACATTATTAGTTGAATTTATTTTTCCAGAAAAAGGACTAAAATATATTGAAGGTTTACTAACAAAGAATGGCGGTATTAAAACTGTTATTAGATTTTTGGACGGGAAAAAGTCGTTTTTGTTAAATGGGCAAGCATGGATTGAATTGAAAGGATTGCTTCAACGAATAAAGGAAGATCATAGCAAGAAATCAAGAAAAGTATTCACTATTGATATGAATGCATTCTTTAAAATATTAAACATAGCTTCCGCGTTTATTGATTTAGGAGTCTTAGATAAATTGGGAGATGCTTTGAAAGCTTTGGATCCATCGAAGAGCTTGTTAGAAATATCACGAGAATTGGAAGAATCTTTTTTACGTCAATTGGCGGAATATTTTAATTTGACCTCAAATTCAGTAAGCCCAAATGTTCAGCGCAGTTTATATATGCCTTATTTATCAAGAATACGTGAAGCATTAAAATATATTGAGCAAAATAAGCCTGATAAATTAGATCGGTTTAAAGCTTTGATTAAAGCAATGCTTGAAGATCGTTTCTGGGATTTTATTAGTAATGAAGAACAATCTGACGAGCAAGGAGTGTTAATTGCAAGACATAATAAAGCCCTTAGAGATGCCTTGGCTCAAGTTGGAATTAACGCGGATCGCTGGTTAGGCAAAGACGGGCAGGATAGAATGCCGGAAGCCAGGTTTATGTATTATGAAACAACAACTCAAGGTTATGACCCTGTTGCGGATACTCAATCTGTTATTGATTATATTCAAAGGATTTTGAATGATTCAGTTGCTGATAAGCAAAAAATGTCTATTGAGAGGTATTTAACGAGTATCGGCGTTGGTGTAGAACGTGATGATTCCGTAAGAATTATGGGATTAAAATCGATAAATGCAGGTAAAAAGAAAGATATCATTGCCGTTGTTTCCGAGGGGAATAATATTGAAGGTTTATTGAGAATACAACAGGATCTTTTAAAGGAAAGTAATATCAGAGAAACGGCCAGATTATTAGAGATGGTCACTCACTGGGGGGAGAGGATTCAAACATTGAAGACTCGATTGAGCGATACAAATTATCAACAAGATTTAGGTAAACAAAGAGAGCGTTTTCGTGTAAGGCCGATTTTAAGAAGTCCCGGACATGATTTATTTATTGGAGATTTTACTAATTGTTGTATTGGGATGAGTTCAGGTCAATACCCTGATGCGATGATGGACAGGCTAATTGATGAGGGGTTAAATGTAATTGAGGTTATTGATGAATCAACTGAAAAAACTATAGGTGCAGCATGGGTGTATATCGCAGAAGACGGCAGCTTTGTCATACAAAATTTAGAAATTAATGCGGATTATGAACGCTCAAAGCCATTAATGGATCGTGTAGGAGAAGAGATGGTTAATTATGCTAGAGAATTTGCACGACATATTGGGGCTAAGCGGCTTTTGATAGGTAATCCTGGTCATGGAAAATATTTTGGGTCTGGTAGTTTTGTTGATGATCGTTACGGAAATAGGAAGGTTTCTTACGGATTGGATAAAATAGGTGGTTATTTAGGGGAAAAATATTATTTAGATTCCACAGGAAAACCACAAGCTTATTTAGTGGCTGATTTTGCGATGGGAGTGGACATAAAGAAGAATGCAAAGAGTGATCTTGGTGGTATTGATTTAACACCTGCCAATATGAATTTACAAACGCAAAACTCTAGTGGCGAAATCAAGTTCTATCTCGACCCCGCCATGCTCCAACAGCTTCAAAACGCCCCTGGCTTTGTGCCGATAATTATTAATGTTCAGCCTTTAAACAATCTCCAGCAATTTCTAGGCGCCGATGCGACCAATCTTACGCCTGTTTAATAGTTGATCTTGAAGGTAGGGGAGTCTGCCAAAGTATTGGTGCGTTTATCATAAATCTTTGTCGTCTGTATATTAGCGTGCCCAAGATAATCTTGAACCTTGGCCAGATCAGCATGATTCGATAAAGCATTGGTCGCCCAGGTTGCTCTTAAAGAGTGGGGGTGAAAATTCTCAATCTTTATCCCAACCATTTTCGCATAGTGCATCACAATAACATAGATCATATTGGTTGACATAGCTTTGATATTTCCGTCGCTGTCTTTGCGTTTACGCAGTTGGCAAAAGAGTGGGGATTCTAAAAATCCTGTGCGGCCATCTTTTTCTAAGTAGGCGTTAATGCGTTCTAAGGCGATAGGATGCAAGGGCAGATCACGGGTTTTAGACCCTTTGCCTTTGACGCGCAAATGTGGAATACCCTGGACATTATGAATACTATTGACCTTCAGGTCCTTGACTTCAGATCTTCTTAACCCATGAAACAAAAACACAACCAAAATCGCCCTGTCTCTTAGTCCCACCAAGGTAGAAGGGGAGGGAGCATCAAGGAGCTTTCTGGCCTCCTTGTCGCTGATGGCATCAGTTTTCCCTAAGTTTGATTCAACCTTGGGGCGTGTAATATTGTTACAGGGATTATCCTTAAGAGCAGAGCGGCCGCAATAATATTTAAACAGCGATGACACTGCCGAAATTTTCCTTGATATCGTTTCGTTGGTTAATTTTTGTTTTTTAAGATGAGTGATCCAGTCGGCAACGTGCTTAGGGGAAACTAACCGATAGTCTTCTGGTTTGCGGATGTCGATGAAGATTTTAAAATCATCGATATCAATTTGATAGGCCCGGGCCGTCTTCTCGCTGCGATTGCGTTTTTGTTGGATAAAGTCTGCTTCTGGCGGCACTTCTTTCAGGGAGTGGTAGCTAGGGTCATCTAAACGACGCTGTGGTTCGGGTTCCTTGATCATGGGGATCATTGTAGCACAAATTCTAATTAGTGATAAGATGTATTATCACTAATTGTTATTAATGCCATTCAAACA
>JBAXBI010000211.1:0-3251 GCA_037142055.1 Candidatus Omnitrophota bacterium
GAGGGGAAATAATGCCCTTACCCTGGCATATTAATTTCCCCCTGCAGCAATGGTTGTTAAACTACTATAAATAGGCAATAGAAAACCCAATGCAATAACTACTAGAAACATTCCTCCAAAAGCTAATAATCCAGGCTGAACAATATGGATTAGTCCATCGACCTTAGAACTTGTACGTTTATAAAAGAAGTCAGACAAGATTAAACAATACTCATCAACCTTGACCATTTCTTCTGCTCTACGAAACGTCGATGAAACAATCTTAGGAAAGAATTCATCCCGCTCAAGGGCCTGCCCAAAAGATGCACCGCCAAACATATAATCACGACTAATCATAAAATGCTTTCCTACAGGCGTTTGATCAATCAAATTTAAATCATAAATAGCCTCAAAAAGAACTACTCCACTTTTTAAAAGAACCGAAAGATTAAGTAAATAAAGAGCTAACGCGGATTCCTTTAAGATTTCTCCTAGAACTGGCCAACGATATAACCACCTTTGCAAACTAAAATGATTCTTCTTGTACCAATAACAAATTACAAAAACCAACAAAACTATAATCGCTAACAAAATCCATGAATACTGCTGTAAACAGAAACTCAAGAATAAAATTCCTTTTGTGGTTTGGTTCGCTAAAGCATCTGAAGGAAGAAGACTTTTCAACTGTGGGATTACTCGAAGGCTAATAAAAAGCATTACCGATAAAATTAAAATAAAAACAATCACTGGATAAATCAAAGCCTGCTGTATCCTGCTGTGAACTTGATGCGCACGTCTAAAATAATTTCCCAAAATGCCTACAGCTTCAGTTAATCTTCCAGATCGCTCTCCTGCTGATAAGGTGACATTAACAATCCATGGAAAAATATTTAAGCCCGCTAAAGCCTCTGTTAAAGATTTACCTAACGATAGTGCTTCCTCAAGGCTTGAAAGACTCATCACAAAGGTTTCATCTTGACTTGTCTCTTTAAAGATAGATATAATTTCCCCCACACTCATCCCTGTTTCTAACATGTTATGAAAATCCTCAAAAAAAACAGCTGAGGATAAAGCAGATAATCTTTTTACTGAAAGAAAATTAGATAAAATCTTTCCATAGTTAGGTTTAATCTCTATGACAGAAAGTTCCCTTTGCGAAAGTTGATGCAAGATGTCCTTCCTTGAACCAACTAGAGTAGCTGTCACTTCTTGACCTGAACGTGTCAGGGCACTATAGGTCCAGTACATATTTTTATTGAGATACTTTTCTGGGGAAAATTATTTTGGAAGACTGATAGGGGAAAAATTGATTTTAAATCAAATTATGTAAACAATCATACAAGAAATATCTTATTTGTCAATCAAAAAATCTGCAAAAATTGACTTTTAATCAACTATTACTAGTTGGTTTTTATTATCTACCTCACTAAACCCTAGAAATCCTTTTAAATCATTCATCGGCTGGATATTAATTATCACCGGTACAAAACCAGAAGCATTTTGCAACCGTTGCAACATGTCGGGATCCATATGAAATTTAATTCCCTCATTGTCACTTTCGCGAAAGCGGGAATCCATTTTTGTCTGTAAATTCATATTAGCAGGGGTCAAGTCGATACCCCCGATATTTTTATACCCTCCCATCGCCTGATTTGCTGATTTTGACTTTGTCACCATGGCCTTATTCCCAGCCTCTTGCTTCTGCACCAATTTCCTTAAACTATCTCTAACAATATTTTGAGTATCAATAAAATTATTAATATCAATCGCCTGATAATTCTTATGTTCTCCATCTTCAATGAAACTATGATCAGTTGTGATGACTACAGAAGGCTTGCCTGCTAAAAGATTAGCAGCCCAAAAGATACCTGTATCGATCGTAAAAACAAAATCTGTTTGATCTCTAATAAAATTAACCACCTCTTGTTTAGGAGTAACTTTTTGTTCCTTAGGAGAAATGGAGCCAAAATATTTCACCCTAACCCTATCAGGGGGCCCAATTCTTGTTGCTAGTCTTTCCATATCCTCATTAGGCACTTCAATCGATTTAAAATCTACGTCTAGAGTAGTCCTTTTCGGTCCGCCATTTAATACGATGTCATAACCTTCTTTTATCAACTCTTGCGCAGAAGAAATCCAAATGCTATAAAGAGTCTCTGATTCTTCCTTGTTCGTTTCTGCCAGAGTATTCATAAAGACAACTGGCCTTGCTCTTTTCTTTTCAACCTTAACTGGTTGCACCGCTACATTTTCTGGTTCTTTAAATCCAATCGCTCTTAAAGTCCCTGCAATGTTCTCATGAAATCTAGACATTTGCCTTTCATTGATAGCCTTAGAATAAACACTGTAAAGATTGATCAAATGTTTGTTTCTTTCTACTTCCTTTGAAAGTGCAGTATCAAAAAATCCTTTTTGGTGCCCCCCAACTAACACTAAATCAAAACCACTTTCCGACTTAGGTAGCTCCCCATTATTTACAATAACAACCCTGTCATCCAGCCCAGTAAAGATCTCAGGAAAGTCGGTTGATACTACAATCTTCTCAAGTAGCTTAGGCCATGTGGCAAGAACATCTTGAATTAATGTACGAAATATAATAATTGCATCTCCCCAAGGAATTCCGTTATTTGCTTGTAAAGAAATTAATACATTCTTTGGTTCAGAACCTTTTATATTTAACTCCTCTATCACCTCCCGAGGGGACAAACGCTTTTGTCCAATAAGAGAAGTTAATACAACAGGCGTTGTCATTGCTTGATCGTTAGGTAAATACAACACAAAGAATCTACCTTCTAGACTCTTAAATACAGTTAAACTTGGGGAAACTTCAGCCCCTGCCTGTAACATAAAATATCTAGCCTGTGACCAAGTTAAAGAATTACCATCAATATCCATAACCGTTACATCTTCATCAGAAAAATTCCAAGAATCTAAATAAGCGAAAAGCTTTAAGTTTGTGTCAGCGGTACGTCTAAAAAAACTCATACTTTTCGCCCACCACGTTGGAAGAGAAATATCTTGTGGGCTTCTCTGTAAAGTTTTCCATCCAATCTCCTGTATAATCCATTCTTTATACTGCTTATTTCCAAATTTGCCTTCTGCTTGCATTGCTAAATCCGCATTAGAAACATCTTTTAAAGTAAATTTCTGTCCATCAGGTAAAACAGAATTGACGATTGCATATAAATATTTATTGGCCCCTTCATATGCAAACCACGAGCCCCGGATGCGCCACTGGCTAATCTGGGAGGGAGCAACATTAAACATCAAAA
>JBAXBI010000212.1:0-3250 GCA_037142055.1 Candidatus Omnitrophota bacterium
CAACCGGACACCAAAACTTGTCCTCACGGACAAGATCTGATTCTTTCATCAAACGTTCAGGATTGCCGAAATTAACGGGCAGAATTAACGCAATATTATTTAACGCTTCATGAATGGCGGGCGCACCGGGTTTGATAGCTTCTTCCAAATCAAAAACTGCTGGCAGAATCTCATACTTCACATCAATTAACTTTAAAGCCTGATCAACCGTTTCCTCATCGATAGCAGCCACAGCCGCTACTTCATCACCTATGTAACGGACTTTGTCCGTCTCAAGCGCCATCTGGTCAACCGTATGAGGAAAGAAGTATTCATTAGAACCAAATTTAATCTGATAGGTATCCCGACCTGTAATAATTGCTTTAACACCCGGCAAAGCTTCCGCCTTGGACGTATCAATGCTTAGAATCTTGGCATGAGCATGTGGGGAACGCAGCATCTTTCCGATGAGCATATTAGGAAGATTAAGGTCAAAAGCATACTTTAACTGTCCCGTTACAACACCTCTTCCCTCTAATCGGGGCACACTTTTTCCCACGGGATCTACGTATTGATCTGCATATTTGGATTTACTTGTTAATGCCATCGATTAAGCCCCTTGGTCCATTTCATGTCCTGCTTGACGGACCGCTTCAATAATCTTTGGATACCCTGCACAGCGACAGATATTCCCATCTAGGGCATATTCAATTTCACTCTGTGTTGGGTTATGGTTCTTTTCTAATAAAGCAGTCGACGACATGATCATCCCTGGAATGCAGAAACCACATTGGGAAGATCCATGTTCAATAAAGGCCTTCTGCACAGGATGAAGATTGTCCCCTTCAGCTAAGCCTTCGATAGTACGAATCTCCTGTCCATCTAAATTAGCAGCCAAAGTAATGCAGGACAAAATAGATTTCCCCTTGATAATAACCGTACATGCTCCACATTCACTTTCCTGGCAAGATGTCTTGGTTCCGGTTAAGCCCAATTGATCACGTAGAACTTCCAATAGGGTCTCATTGCCCTTTAATTCTAAAGTATGAAGCTTCTTATTAACGGTTAATTGGATTTGCATATTTCCTCTATAGCTCTTTGAATACTGATACGAAACATATGCTGTTTATACTCGCTACTTCTAGTGTCATATATCGCATTAGTTAGATTATCCATCGCCTTAAGCCCTAAATCCGAACTTGAAATTTTATCATTTAAAAACTCTTCCACTTTATAATCTCTTTGAGCAAAAGCTATCCCGCTATTGATAACAACCCTCGTTTTAGTCCAAAGATTATTATTCAAAGATGTTTTAACGCACAAAGATAATAATGGTTGATCCACATCAGACATCTTACGTACACGACGATAGACTAAACGAGCTTGGGCATCTTGTGCAATAACGGCATGGGTAAATAAATACTCACTCCTAGCATTATTTTTAAAAAAATCCTCAGCGCTTATAGAAGTAGTCTTTCCTTCGGGAGTCATAAAGAATAAGGTCGCATCTAAAGCAATCATCAAGGATGGCATTTCAGTCCACGTGTAGCGACAAGTTAAATTGCCCCCAAAGGTTGCCATATTTCGAATTGGCGTTGTTGATATGTTTCGACAAACCTTCCGGAGAATCTCAAAATTATCCACAAGAAACGGACTTTCAAAAAGTTCTGTAATAGTCGTCATTGCCTTGATGGTTAAATTATTACTATCCACACTTACGCCTTTTAGATCATCCACCTTTGCAAGGCTTAAGATATTCTTAGAAGTCTTAGTCCCTTTGGTCTTAAGCAGTTTTAAACTGTTTAAAAGAAAAGTCCCTCCTGCTAAAACCTTGATATCCTCAAGTTCTTTAAAAAGTCTTGCGGCTTCAAGCGTTGTTTTGGGAGTATGCAATGTTAAATGATTAAGAAGCATAAAAAGCCTTAATTACAACAATCGTATAACTTCTGAAGGAAGCCGTCTTAGCTCTTGGGTTCCTAGAATTTTAATAGCCCAACGTAAAATAGATATTTTTTGTTTTAACTTTTCATCTGGTTTACTGATATTATTCAACCGGTTATGTGTGAGGAAAAAAATCTTTCGTAACGTATTAAAGACAATCCTTGCTTCACGAGGGCGTTCATTATCTTTGATAATATCGGAGAGATCCTCGAAAGCTAAATTTCTTACTACCGGATTATAATGGTCTAACTTTTGGATCAGTGCCGGCACCATCGCTTCAAAGTATTGGTAATGGTCTAAAGCAACCAATGTATGGAAGATTTCCACCTGAACAAAGGGTGAATCCGTTCGATTTAATCGACGTAAAAGAACCTTGAGAACACCAGATTTCTCTGCAGAAAGAACTTCTTTCGCATGTTTTCTCTTAAACACTCGCACAGCAGAAGTACACTTATAAGGACCTATGGAATCATCCGATATCATCTCTAATAAAACTTCCCTTGATTCATCAGAGAATTTATCTGTATAACCGTTGATTAATGCCCGGTCATCGAAAATAGCTTCGGAGGCAAGCTCAGTTCCTTCCACAGGAACACTTTGAGCCCAAACATTTGACAGGTTCCAACACAAGAATATAGCTAATAAAATAAATCTCATAATAAGAAATCCAATGAAATATCAATCCCCGCCTTACCAGAGGTAAGCGACCCAACAGATATACGCTCAACTTTAGTTTTAGCATAAGAGAGAACATTATGTAAATTAATCCCACCAGAAGCCTCCAACAAAATACCTGGCTTTGTTTGATTACGTAAAATAACAGCTTTACGAACCTGCTCTGGCGTCATATTATCCAATAAAATAACCTCAGCTTTGGAAGTAAGAGCCTCTTTAAACTCATCCCAAGTGTCTACTTCCAACACAACCATTTTCCTGGTTTTATTCTTAACAATCTCAACCGCTTCTTGCAATCCATATTTCTTTAATAAAGAACGATGGTTATCCTTAATCATCACCATAGCCGCTAAATTAAAACGATGATTGTGCCCTCCTCCTACGTGCACCGCATAACGCTCCATTTGACGTAAGAGCGGTGTAGTTTTACGGGTATCAAAAATCTTAGATGGATATGGTTTTATGTGATCGACCAAAGATCTTGTCCGGGTCGCAATAGCCGATAGATGAGTCAAAAAATTAATAGCTACCCTCTCAGCTGTTAGTATCGCCCTGGCTGGCCCCTTTACAATAGCTATAACCTTTTGCTTCTTGATTCTACTGCCTTCGCTCTCAAGTCTTTGAAAGATAATTTTCTTATTAAAAGTTTTAAAAA
>JBAXBI010000213.1:0-3157 GCA_037142055.1 Candidatus Omnitrophota bacterium
TATGGAGCCTCATGTTTGTGTAGGGCAATGGGAGACCTTTACTGATAAGATTACGCTTTGGTCCTCTAGTCAGGCGCCTTTTAAATTAAGAGAAGCTTTGGCCAAGACTTTAAAGATGGATTTAAATAATGTTCGTGTGATTAAGATGCCTACCGGTGGTGGTTTTGGTGGCAAGCTCGAGATGCTTCCGATGGATTTCTCCGCGTGTCTTCTGTCAAAGAAGGCAGGAGGCGTACCTGTTAAGATTTGTTTAACGCGTGAAGAGGAGTTTTCAACGACGCGTCGTAAACACGGAATGATCTATAAGGTTAAAACTGGCGTTAAGAAGGATGGGACTATTTTAGCGATGACAGGTGAGGTGTTAGCTGACGGGGGCGCTTATTGCAGTTATGGTCCAACGGTCTTAGCCGCTGCTATGATGCGGATCTTTATGGTGTATAAGATTCAGCATTTTAAGATGAGTGGTTACCGTATTTATACGAATAATCCGATCAGTGGAGCTATGCGTGGATTTGGAGGCGTACAATCTGGTTTTGCCATTGAGTCGCATATGGATATGATTGCAAAAGATTTAGGCATGGATCCAATAGATTTTCGAATGAAGAATATCACCACACCTAATATGATTACTGTTAATCAGATGGTGCTTACGACCAACGGTCTTCGTGAATGTATTGAGAAGGCGCGAGAAGCTTCCGGGTGGGATAATAAGCGTGGCAAACAAAAAAATACTGCTCGCGGTATTGGCATTGGAATAGCGGCTGATGTGATGGGTTCTAAGATGTATAAATCCCACGAGTCTGCTGGAGCAATCGTCAAGGTTGAAGAAGATGGATCGGTATATTTTTTTACAGGTGCGGCAGATACTGGACAGGGATCGAATACAGCATTGTCTCAGATTGCAGCTCACGAGTTGGGAGTAAGTTTTAGTCGTATTCGATGTAAGGCAGGGGATACGGAAATTACTCCCTTTGATACCGGATCTTTTGCCAGTCGAGTAACGTTTATATCGGGTAATGCTGCGCTTTTAGGGGCTCGAGATGCTAAGAATCAGATTTTAGAAATCGTCGCTAAGGAATATAATTTAGGTATTGAAGAGATTGATATTAAAGCAGAACACGTTGTCATTAAGAAAGACGGCAGAAAATTAATGAATTTTGATAAGGCTCTTGAACTTTGCTATTCCTTTAATTATGGGAAACAGATTATCGGCCGTGGCAGTTACAATCCTAAGACATCTCCTATTGATTTTCGTAATGGTTCAGGGAATGTTTCAGGTAGCTATGGTTTTGAAGCTCAAATCGCTGAGGTTGAGGTTAATACAGATACAGGAGAAGTGAAGGTTCTTGATATTTGGGATGCTCATGATATTGGAAAAGCCATTAATCCTCAGTCTGTTGAATCACAGATTGAAGGCTCTTTAGCTATGGGCTTAGGATATACCTTTTATGAAGATCTTAAATTTAAGAATGGCCGTGTGCTTAATGCTAATTTCGCCGGTTACCGAGTACCCCGCGCGATTGGTTTGCCTAAGATGCATACTATTTTGATAGAAACGAATGATCCTGAAGGTCCTTTTGGTGCAAAGGGAATGGGGGAGGCGTCATTGCTTCCGACGTCAGCTGCAATTGCCAATGCGGTTGAAGATGCTATAGGTATAAGGATTAAAGAACTTCCTATGACTCCAGATAAGATTATTAAAGCCTTAAAAGAGAAGAATAATAAAGCCTGAAAAAACACTTGTCAGTTTAAAGCGTAAGGATATAATCAATTTTATGAAAAGAATTTCTTTATTACTTATTTTGGTTGTGGCTTTAAGTGGTTGTACAATTTATCAAATTGACTCCAAGGATACTACTGAGGATTACTTTACTCCTAAGTCTAGTATTGATGAGGTTCAGTATCTTGAGAAGGTTGAGAGAGCCTTTGAACAGATAGGTGAGATAAGTGTCACTACAGAACGTCGGCAATCCATAGAAGATGTTTTACCTAAGCTTAAGCAAGAGGCCGCAATTTTAGGTGGGGATGCAATTACTGATATTCAAACTAATGCAACCGGAACCTGGAAGCAAGTTAAACCTCAGAAGCTGCTTGGTAATGCTTACATCCGAGCGACTTTCACTGCCAAAGTTATAGTTTTTAAATAGTCCTTAGAATTTCTTCCAACTCTTCATTTGTATTGAAGGTCTGAATAATTCCTGGATCATTAACTTCAAGAGTCTGTACTTGATTTTCTGCATTGAGGCGATTTATGCCCATTTCTTTTGGTAAGTCTAAGATGTTTTTCTTTAATTTTTGATGGAAGATAGGGGGATGTCCACGTTTTCCCTGATAAAGGGGGATAAGAATAGTGGGATCTTGACTTTGGAAATGAAGGATTAAAGCATTAATAGTTGTTGTCTTAATGAAGGGGAAATCAATGGGGATAAGCATATAACCGTAGGAATTATTATCGACGACGGAAAGTCCTTTTTGAAAAGAAGATGTTTGGCCTAATTTGTAATCTTTATTGTAGACAAGAGAGACTTTGCTGTGGTTAAATACATAAGGTTTAATAAGCGATTCATGCGCGCCGGTTACAATAATAATTTCATGGATTTTGCTTTTGATTAGATTGTTCTGAAGAAGTTCTATTGTTTTGATATTATTAATATTGGCCAAAGCTTTAGGGGAACCAAAACGCGAACTTTCTCCAGCTGTTAAAAGAATACAAGAAATCATAAAATAATTATAAAGTAAAACATTTAATATGGTGATATTTTTTATTCTACTTGTTCTTATCCTCGCTGCACTTATTTTAATTTCTTTATTTTCTCCTCAAAAGTTGCCTTGGTATAGGCCTCATTTAAATTTTAAAACAAGTGAATTCGAATTAAGTGAAAGGCGTTCCGTTTCACGTCAGTCAGCAGGGATGGAAGGTGCGGTTGAGCCTGAGGGTGATTTTAATATTCCATTAGAGGAAAATGTTGCGAGATTAGAGAATATTCTCAATGAAAAGAATAGGTTCATCGAAAGGTTACAAAGAGAATTGGCTGCTGAAAAGGGGCATCGAACTGAGTTCGAGAAAGTTAAAGCTATTCTTGATGATGAGATTAAGAATTTAAGGTCGCAAAACAAAGAATTAAAAGTACAAAAAGGAGATGGCAATGAGTAAGAC
>JBAXBI010000214.1:0-3152 GCA_037142055.1 Candidatus Omnitrophota bacterium
CCTGTTCCTTAAACGTCAGCAAGATAAGGACAATTCAGAAGCTCGGCTTTTCTCTGATGCACAAAAACTAGATGCTAAATTAATTGAAGCTGGCTATGAAATCATTTACCCAACCGAATGGAGTAGAAAGCGCAAACCAAGCTATCTAGAAGCTGACATAAGCGATTTAAATTCAAAAGATATATACGAGGTAGGACATGGCTAAAAAATTACCTGAAAGTATTGATGGTGGATATTCAGGCATCCCTCATAACGTGATGGATAGCCTTGCATTTACTGGTGCAACTATCGCTGCAAAAGCTCTCTTGTTTGCTTTAATAAGACAGCATAACGGCAAAAACAATGGACACTTCCAATTAGCGCCTAGTTGGTTAAAGAGGCAAGGATTCACATCTAGCTCAAACTATAAAGCTAGAGACGAATTAATTGAAAGAGGGCTTGTTATTCAGACCAAATGGGGTGGATTACGTTTAGGTACAAACCTATATGCACTTACCTGGCTTCCTTTAACTAATTATGTTGGTTTACATATTGAAGAAGGTGCATTTAAAAGAGGTGATTGGGCTAGGTGCGAGTTACCGCCAACATCAAGAAGACCAAAGCCCAAGAATAAAAATCAAGATGACCACTACGATGACCGTAACAATACAGCTACGACTACCGTAATAGGAGAGCCTCTCACAGCTACGGCTACCGTAACTAAAACACCCCTAATAGATAAAAGCTCAACTACGACTACCGTAAACAATGTAGTTAATACCAATACTCTCTATAAAACTCCAAGAAGAACTGTTGGAGCTAAAGGGAGAAGTGGGATTAAAAGAGAAGCGCATGAGTAATGAGCGCTGGTATTTGAATTGTCGTTTCTGCGGATTGCTATTTATGCCAGTTGAGTTTCTTGACTATAGGATGATTGGTTATTGCACAGAGGGCTGTATGGCTCATGAAAAGCGAACTATAGGGAGTAATGAAAGTATTGCTTATAAAAACGGATTTCCAATGCGAGGGATGAGGGCTAAAGATGAAACAGCATAAAGATTTAACGCAATTAGCAATGAAAAAAAGGGGTGATGCTTTTAGAACTCGCATGAATGGCTTGAGTAAAACTTCAGGTTTTATTGATGAGAGAGTGGCTCAAGGATTAGAGGCTGAAGCAGACAATATATTAGCAACCAATGAACTGCCAATTACAGCACTCGGGGAGGTGTCAAAACCGCATATTCATGAACTTTGGAAGTATGGTAAGGGCGTAGCAATTGATACGCTTAAGTCACCCAGTATTGTGCCTGAAGAGGCAAGTATTAGAAGAACAGACCTGCTGCTTCAAGGCAATCTAGATATTGCTTCTATGGCACTTGATGCAGCCAATAGTATTGAGGCTGAAAACTCATTGGAGAAGATGCTAGCGCATCAAATGGCGTTAGCGCATGAATTGGCTATGAAGACTGGGGATGCTGCGATGCGTGAATTAGAGATATTTAAAAACAAACAAAAGAATCGTCAGTACCAGGAAGCTGAAAACATTGAATATCAGAGATTGGTCAACAGTACGACAAAGTTAATGAATGCATTTAGTACCCATATGTTGACGCTACAGAAAATGAGAAATGGTGGTAATCAAACGATGACTGTACAGCACGTTCATGTGAATGATGGCGGTCAGGCTGTGATTGGTAACATCAATAAGGGGGTAGGAGCAAAAAATGAATAACCCTAAATCAAAGGGCGGTAGACCCATTATTCATGGCAGGACAACCAAACAATCAAAAGAAGAAAAAAAAGCGTTAAGAGAGTTACTTAAAGCTATGAAAGATAGTCTTAAGTCGATGTTTAATTAGTTCTAGTTTTTTTTCTTAGCCTTAACTCTTAAATGATTTTTTAGGTTGATTTAAGGTTTTTTAGCCAACTAATTAAAAAATTGGTTTTATAATTACTTTCCAGAAAAACAATTTTTTAATTATGTGTATTTACACTTCAAAATGATGAGTATAAGATGTAGTTGTAGTTTTTAATGTTAATGCAAACAAAGGAGTCAGTTATGTTAAGCCCATCTTCGCTAAGTATTGAACCATCAGTAGCTCATTTGCAAATGGGCGCATATGATTTTGACTCACAAAAAAGAAAAGGTGAGCCACTTCAATATTATACAGGTGGAACAATCCAAACGTATGATTACCAAGGTCACCCAACAGACTCAAACGGTGACAACTACGACTAAAACGTTTTTCTCTTAAAGCCGGGGCAACCCGGCTTTTTTATTGCCTCAATTATCATGAATAAATGCCCATGCAAAAGATATTAATGCTGACAAATACCGTTGACGGAACGGCAGATATTTTGGTCGACAAATTGGATTCCATGAAAATTAAAGTTTTTCGTTGGAATATTGATTTATGGCAAAAGTATAAAATTCTATTTAATGACTATGGCTTCAAAATTATTGACCCTAACGGATATGAAATAACTAGCTCGGAGAAACCAACATTACTTTGGCGAAAACCCTTTGTAGATTTAATGAGTTTTGAGGGCTTGGAACTTGTCGACACTGATATTACCTTTGCAAAGGTACAGGTAAGACAATTACTTAATTCAATTGTGGCTATGGTTAATGATTATAAGGGTGTAAAACTTATTGACCCACAAGCTGAGCTGAGGCTTCCTAAGTTATATCAACTTCAAATAGCACAAAATTTCTTTAATACTTTGCCATTTGAGTTTTCATTCCATACATCAAATGAATACATTGCGGATAAATACATTACTAAGCCACTGGGTAATCCTGCGTTGGGTTCAAAGATTATGTATACGGTAAGAGTAGAGCCGAGTGAATTATTTAGGCCATATCCGTGGTTATTGCAAAAAGCAATTACTGGTGGAACTGATGTGACATGTGTTTATATAAATGGAGAGTCACATTTTTTCGAATGTGATTATAAAAGGTCAGATAAATCAATAGATTGGAGAACGGAAATTAATACTGAAGGGCAGGCAAAATGGCACCCATTAGTAAACGATAAATTAACAGAATTAAAAAAATCAACTTTTAATTTAATGGAAAAATTTAAACTTCATTACGGTAGATTGGATTTCATTAGAGAGGGCAATAACTTCTTTTTCTTAGAGTGCAACCCTAATGGCCAATTTGGGTGGTT
>JBAXBI010000215.1:0-3124 GCA_037142055.1 Candidatus Omnitrophota bacterium
GTTTTGGGCATATTTTCTTTGGCCCTGATTGGGGACTTGTTTTTACAGCTCCTTTTTTGTTATTAGGAGTCTGGGGATTGTTTTTGTTGGATGTCCCCTGGAAGAAGAAGTATATTCTTCTCTCAATTCCAATTTTAGTAAATTTCTATATTATCTTTGTTAGTGGGCATCAAGGTTCCTATTATGGCTATAGATATTTGATTGCCACTGCCTTCCCACTTTTTGTGATACCTTTGGCATTTCTATTGAAGAGGTTAGAAAATAAGGTTTCCTATTGGAAATGGGGGGCCGTATTATTGGCACTTTTACCAGTGATGTCTATGTGGTGCTACGAAAGTAATGTCTGGGTGACGCTGTCTCCAACACCCACATTTTTTGGAACTACAGATTGGAGTAATGACACATATCAAATAGCCGTTTGGCAATCAATTTTCGATTTGAAGTTATTATGGAGAGTTATTTATTTTGGAGGTGTTAAATATTTTTATTTTCTTTTAAAGACTCTAATTGGTTCTAGAGATAATTTTTCATTTGAGATAAAAACTTTAATCCAGATTTTTATTATTTATTCATTGCCGTTTGTCACGTGCTGGATTCTTAGGAATAAAGTTTTAGAAGGTGAGGGATGCCAGTATAAAAAGCTTAAATAAAAACTTTATTAGCGTGATCATTTTTGAAAATGAAGTATTGATTATTTCGATGGGGTGATTAAAGAAAAAGTTAATCTTTTAACTGCAAAGTAGGTCAATGTAAAAATCCCTCCTTCAATAGCAACCGTTGCCATAGCGGCTCCCACATAAGAGTAGAAGGATATAAGAAGAAGGATCAAGGGGAGTCCTATGACAGCCATGGTCATATGAATACGGGAATAAATCTTTGTCTCTCCACAAACAAGCAGGAATTGGACTCGAAAAGCATTCGCAGAGACAAAAAATACTGCGATGATTAAAAGCCTAACCGATAAGACGGCGGCTGGATAATTCCCACCGCAAACAATACTGACAAGTAGATTAGCTAATATAAAGACAATGGGCAGGCAAATCAAAGAGATGGTGATGGTGATTTGTTGGATCTGTTGCATCATATTAAAAGCTTTAAGATGATTCTTTTGATAGATATTGCTAAGTCGTGGGAAAATGGCTTGGGAAAAGGAATATAGAGGGAAGGTTTGTACTGCATTCGCAATTCTTTCAGCAATAGAGTAATAACCTGTTAGCGTATTGTTAGTAAGCATTCCTACGGCAAAAACACGGGTGGTGGTGTAAGCGTTAACCGCAAGGGCGGCAATAAAAATATTCCACCCGGCTTCTAATTGTTGCTGGATCTCTTTATATGAGGGGAAATAAGGAGATATAGAGAATTTCTTGATCACGAAATATTGACCAAATAGTCCTACAATTAAAGATGCACAAGAGCTTATAAAAGGAACCAATAAATAGTCTTGGGGTTTATGGATAAAGGTAAAGATACAAATCGCATAAAAGATACTCCCGATGATGTTTAATTGGGCGATATATTTCATCTTCTCCATACCTTGAAAGAACCATACAGGAAAAAGGGTGCTGCCCAATACTGCGGGAAAACAAAGCATATAAACGAGCCAATCGCCTCTAAATTTAGGTACGAAATAAACAAGAGTGCTAAGAATTATGAAACTTATGAAAAATAAGCCTATCTTGGCCGTCATGATGGCAGAGAAAATTCTACGAACTTTAGTATGGTCATCTTGATAAAGCGAAATTTCTTTGGTTGCGGAGACATTAAATCCATAATCAGTAAGGATCATAAAGTATTGTACGAAGGCTTGAGCAAAGGCAATGAGTCCGAATTTCTCAGCTCCTAGCATTCTAAAAAGATAAGGGAGAAGGATCATAGGAAGGGCATAGGTAATAACCTGTAGCCAGGAGAGGGAAGCAACATTGCCCATGACAACCTTGCCTTCTTGGGCCCCTGCCATTTGATATGTTTTCTTGATTAATTTTATTAAGGAACTCATAGGATTCATAGGGGTAATGTACACTTAAGAGGGGCTTAAATAAACATAATTCTGGAGGATTTTTTACTGACGATGATATAATTATATTATGCTTAAATTTCCACAAAATTTTCTTTGGGGCTCTGCGACATCCTCTTATCAGGTTGAGGGGGATAATTCTAACTCGGATTGGTGGCCTTGGGAAAAAAAGGCTGGAAAAGAACAGTCTGGGGCAGCTTGCCGTCATTATGAATTATATGAACAGGATTTTGAACTAGTCAAAAGTTTAAACCACAATGCCCATCGTCTCTCCATCGAGTGGGCTCGTATAGAGCCTAATGAGGGGGAATTCTCTCAGAAAGAGTTAAACCATTATATTGATGTTATTGTGAAGTTAAGGGCACATGGCATTGAACCTATTGTGACCTTGCATCATTTTACCAACCCGATTTGGTTTAGCCAATCAGGCGGATGGACAGATAAACGTTGTGTGCAACGCTTCGTGCGCTATTGTGACTTTGTTACTCGAGGACTGGCGCCTTACGTGCACTACTGGATTACCATCAATGAACCGACGATATACTTCTCTCACAGTTATATGTGGGGACTTTGGCCGCCACAGCTTAAGTCGAACTTAAAAGCTTGGCAAGTTCATGATCACCTTACTTTGGCGCATATAGAGATTTATCATTTGATGGAGGGTATTTATAAAGAGTTAAATTTATCGAAACCTTTGGTGAGTATTTCACAACATCTCTCGGCAATTGTGCCATGCACAGACACATTGAGAAATCGCTGGGCCGTTTCTTTAAGAAATTATTGGTTTAATTTTGAGATCTTAGACAAGCTGGCAGGGGAGCAGACCTTGGATTTTATAGGGGTCAACTATTATTCTCGACAGCTGGTGGATGTTAGCTCTTGGTGGATTGGGAATTTATTGATGGAAACTTGCTCAAAGAATCATCATCCGATGATGAAAAATTCTTTAGGCTGGGATATTTACCCCGATGGCCTGCTGCAGGTGCTGTTGAAACTTAAGAAGTATAATCTTCCGGTGATGATTACAGAAAATGGCATTTGCACAGCAGATGACAATCAGCGTTGGGAGTTTATTAGGGATCATCTAACAAGCGTACATCAAGCCATAGA
>JBAXBI010000216.1:0-3120 GCA_037142055.1 Candidatus Omnitrophota bacterium
CCATCGGTTTATCTTAAATATCGCAAACTTCCCGATCTTAAAAGCATAATATTTGTAGTCGCTATTATTTACTTCGCCAATCCTCTGATCAACTGGCTAAATGAGCTGAATTCGTATTTGAGCCTTCCTGAATGGATGAAATCAGTGGAAGTGTGGATGCAAAATTCCGAAAATCAAGCCTCAAAAATTACGGAAGCATTCCTATCAACGACCTCAATTACAACCGTTTTGACTAATATCGCCATGATAGGAATTCTGCAAATGCACTAAGGTACGTTTAGTTGGCTTGCCATTATTCTGCCAATACTGATAGGCCATCTTAAGGGCAATCTCAACTGAAGTTGAACCGTTATCTGAATAAAAGACTTTTTTCAAACCCTTCGGCGCTATACTAACAAGCCTCTCGGCTAATTCTACTGAAGGGGTATTCGCTAAGCCTAAAATGGTCGAATGGCTTAAAGAATCCACCTGCCTTTTAATCGCCGCATCAATCTTAGGATGCCCATGACCGTGAACATTCACCCAAAGGGAAGAGACACCATCGATATATTGATTCCCGTCGGTATCTATCAAATAAACCCCTTGGGCACGATCAATAACCAAGGGCTGTTGATCATCCGCCAGCCAATCCTTCATCTGAGTGAAAGGATGCCAGAGATACTTCTTATCTAAACTCTTTAAATAGGAAGTTTTATTTTTTCGCATCGACGTAAAATATTCTTTGTTGTTATTGGTTTTAAATACGGAATAATTCCCAACACCTTAACCTTTGAGAGCATTTCTATCTCCCCTGGGTTGCTTTGCTCTGATAAACTTCTTGCTTTTGAAGAAGCCTCTGAGAAAATAATACCTTTTATTTTAAGCCCATAGGCCCTAGCTTGATTGATTGTTAATAACGTATGATTAATTGTCCCTAATCCAAGTCGTGCGACAATAATCACCTCCGCACCAAGATCACGGATTAAATCGGCATTATAATATTTCTCAGTCAAAGGAACCATCAAACCACCAGCGCCCTCGATTAAGAGTACATCATGACGTCGGCTTAATTCTTCTAAAGACTCTTTAACCTTCTTTAAATCAAATTTAATGCGTGCACGTCTTAAAGCCAAATGTGGAGATAGAGGTTCAGGAGCAAAAATAGGATTGATTATCGATAAATCATCCTTAAGTTCCAAAGCCATCTTTAAAAACTCGGCATCATCTCCTGCGCATTGCACAGGCTTCATCACGCCAACGCTTAAGCCCTGCTTCTTTAATAATACCCCTAAGACACAGGTAGCAATAGTTTTCCCGACGTTGGTATCGGTTGCTGTAATAAAAATAGGCTTACACTTTTGCATATATCCAAATAACCTCAAATGTGATATTTATTCCGCCATCAGCGGGGTAATTCTTAAGACAATACATATTCGCCTCTTGTAAAGCTTGCGGGCCTAGAAATCTGCCGCTGGAGAGCTCATTGGCACCAATGGCCTTAAGCCATCCTAAAAGGTCCCATAAATCTTTAAATTGAATTTGAACATTCTTGTTGTTCACCTGTGAATCTAAAAATCCAGCCCTTAGCAAGCTCTCCTTCACTTCTTCCATTCTGGGCAGGCGATTGAACCCTTCCCCTTTAGTTCCTGTCGCCTGCAGGGAAACAAAAAGCTCTTGGCAGGTAGAAAACCCAAATAAACTTGCCACAAAAGTTCCGTTATTGCATAAAACTCGACGGACATCGACCAATGCACCTTTTAAATCAAAAGCCCATTGGTATGCTAAGTTCGAAACAACCACCTCTACACTTTTTTCCTTAAACGGCAATTGGTGAGCATCTGCAAGAACCCAACTGACATCTCTAACATTTTCTTGGGCCTTCAAAAGCATCTGTTGTGAAAAATCCACCCCCACCACATGACTTTGAGGAAAAAATGACTTAACCTTTCCTGCCATGTACCCCGTCCCACAGCCTATATCTAAAACACAACGCATCTCTGGAAGGGCAACGATCTTCTCTATAAGCTCCTGACCAATTTCCCGCTGCAGACTGGCTAAGAGGTCGTATTGATCCGCCGCTTTACTAAAAGCGTGACGGACTCTATTAATTAATAAGGAAGTTTTCGACGAGATCATTATATTTCTCTGCTTGAGTTAAAAATGGTAAATGCCCACAGCCGTCGATAAAATCTAATCTGGCATTAGGCATATGCTCCTGCACCCACTCCATGACGGCAGTGGGACAAATGTAATCCTTAGTTCCGGTTATAAACTGAACGGGACAGACAATGGATGAGAGTCGGTCCCTTAAATCAACCTTCTCTAACATATCTAAAAAAGCCTTCAGCGCTTCCCTGTTGGGCAGTCGTTCACTTTGACGAAGGTCTTTGAGTTCTTTAAAAGATGGAGACTCTCTCTCCTGTTTTGTAAATAATGACCGAAAGAATATATCTAAAACTAAACCGTAATCACCCTCAAACTGTTCTCCTAGCGTGCGAATCTTATCGATATCAAGTCCAGCAGGATAAGAATCGTTACGAGCAAACTTAGGAAGAGCTCCCACAAAACTTATACGGGATATCTGTTCTGGAATTAACCGATACAATTCAATGGCGACCAGACCGCCAAATGAACTAGCAACAACATTTATTGTTTCAAGATTTAAATCCCCTAAGATCTGACGAATTCCTGCCGCTATCTCCTGAAGACTAACCGTTTCCCAAGAGCTTTGTCCATGCCCCGGCAGATCGAATGTAAGAACTTGATAATCCCTCTCGAAAGAAACCTTCTGCCTCCACCACCATCGACAGCTTCCACCAAAACCATGAATAAATATAATCGGATCGCCAGAACCCGTCATTTCGTAATGCCATTTGACATTGTTCTTACAAGTTATAGACGACATATACATCCTAGAAATAAATCCAAATCTTCCTGTGTGTGGGTTGCCATAACCGTCACGCGCAGCCGAGCTGTGTTGGCCGGAACGGTCGGAGGTCTAATTGCCTGAACAAAGATTCCTTGTTCCAATAATTTCTTTGAAGCCTGCAAAGCGGCTGCGGCATCTTTAAATAAAATAGGAATGATCGGCGTTGTTGAGGACATTGTATCTAACCCTAGCCTTTTAAGTCCAATGCGGAG
>JBAXBI010000217.1:0-3118 GCA_037142055.1 Candidatus Omnitrophota bacterium
AAAAGTCTCAGTTAGAGGTCTTTTCAGGACAAATTGCTTCATTGACTAAAGTTAACAATGAAAAGCTTGATAGTATTCGTGTGGAATCAACGTCAGGAGCTAAACAACTTAGAGAAGAGGTTATAGGAACTCTCAAGGGTATTACTGATAGTACACACAAAACAATGGGTGAGTCGGCTAATTTGCAAAAGGCTCAGCTTGTAGCCATGTCAACTACTATTGAAAAGCTTGTTGATTCGAACGAGAAGAAGTTGGAATCGGTCAGAGTTACGGTAGAAGGTAAACTTCAAAGCATGCAGATGGATAATGCTAAACAGCTGGAACAAATGCGTCAGACTGTTGATGAAAAGCTCCAAGGAACTTTAGAAAAACGTTTGGGTGAATCTTTTAAACAAGTTAGTGAGCGATTAGAGCTGGTGCACAAAGGTTTAGGCGAGATGCAAACTCTTGCGACAGGTGTGGGAGATCTGAAGAAGGTGCTTACAAATGTTAAGACACGGGGCACGTGGGGTGAAGTGCAGTTAGGGGCATTATTGGAGCAAGTCCTGAATCCTGATCAATATGGTGTAAATGTGTCGACAAAAGAAGAGGGCGAGCGTGTTGAGTTTGCAATAAAGATGCCAGGACAAGGCGTTGATAAAAATGAGATTCTTTGGCTGCCGATTGATGCTAAATTTCCAATAGAAGATTATCAACGTCTTATTGAAGCGCAGGATAAAAGTGATCTTGAGGGGGTAGAGGCCGCAAGAAAACAGTTAGACGTCAGAGTTAAATCTTGTGCGAAAGATATCAGCACTAAATATTTAAATCCTCCTAAGACTACGGACTTTGCAATATTATTTTTGCCTATAGAGGGGCTGTTTGCTGAAGTTATACGGACAACGGGGTTGCCTGAGTTTATCCAACGTGAGTATCGTGTAATTATTGCTGGACCAACAACGTTATGGTCTATTTTGAATAGCCTTCAAATGGGATTTCGTACTTTGTCTATTCAGAAGCGTTCCAGTGAAGTCTGGAATCTTCTCGCTGCGGTAAAGACCGAATGGTCAAAATATGGTGAGGTCCTTGAAGGAGTTCAGGCAAAACTTCAACAAGCGTCAGATACAATTGAGAAAGTTCAAGTAAGATCGAGATCTGTAGGTAGAAAGCTTAAAGATGTGCAAGAACTCCCAGTGGGTGAAGCGACAGTGCTGCTGTCTCTAGAGGCGCCATTGGATGACGAATAAATATGTATTTGGGATATGTGATCATTGATGAGTTCTTTGACGTGGAATTGCGAGGAAGGTTTCATGGATAAGGAAGAGCAATATCTTGATATATATTCATTCCGAAAGATAAATAGTTGGGTTGAAATTGCCAAAGCTGTCGGAATGAGTTCTCCAGAAGCGGCTGAAAAGAAATATAAGACCATAGATGGATATATTTCTGAGCAAATTGGCTTGAATTTAGATGATACAGTAGAGCTGGGTAAGAAATTGGCGCCTCGTATTGCAGAAATACAATATGTTTATGAAAGCAGATTTTATAATAATGAGGAGAGGAAGAAGGGATTTGGGGAATTTAAGAAGTTTTATCAATGGTATAAGAAACAGCCTCGGAAGTGTTTTTATTGCAGGACTAGTGAAGATGTGACCGCTGATTTGTTTAAAAAGAAGATCTTGAGTTCAAAGAAAGGTTCTTGGACTGGAGGCTTAGAAGTTGAGCGAAAAGATGGACTCACATATAACGAAGGTAATTGTGTGTTGGCCTGTCCGCTTTGTAATAATGCGAAGTCAGATTTGATTTCCAGCGATGATTTTAAGAACTATATTGCTTCGGGAATACGAAAATATCAGGGTGCTAAGTATAGAAAAGATCAGCGATCCGCTTTAATTAATGGTCTTTTGAATTGGGGAAAATCAATATGGCCAAGAAAACGGGCGTAAAAAGCGTTAGGAAAGAAAAGATCAGTGATTTGATCGGTAAGATGAAGTCCGATTACTTGGTTCTGCCAAGCTTTCAAAGAGAGTTTGTCTGGAAGCCCGAACAGAAAGCCAGGCTGATCGAGAGTGTTATAAGAAATTACCCGATAGGGACGTTTATGCTCTTGCCCTATGCGCATAATAAAGACCTTGGTATTTGCTCGTTCCTTAAACAAGACTCTGAAAGAATTAACAGTCCGAAGTTTTATGTTATCGATGGTCAGCAAAGGCTTAGGACTTTTCTTGAATTGCTTCATCCACCTCGATCATTTACGCCGGCAAAGAAGATCGTGTTTGGAAGCCGGGAGTTTAAGGTTTATTTGAAAGTCGATGTTGATCCGGACAGGTTGCCAACTGATATAAAGAAGCCGTCTTTTGTTATTTCAAAGAAACTTCACGTTAAAGAAGAGATCGATAACTACGAAGAGCAAGGGGCGGCAAGGGAGATGCCCATTGAGTTTGTTTTATCGACTCAGTTTATTAACAAGTGGTTTAAGCTAGCTTTTAAGAACGGCATGACCAAGAACGCCAGGAAATGGCGTCGAAATGTTTTAGAGATCTCAAGGCGGATTCGCGCCTATCAATGCCCGGTTGAAAGTATTTCGATCAAGCTTAGCCCTGAGGACCATACCAATATCTTTACTTTACTAAATGAAGGTGGCACAGATCTGACAACGTTTGATCAGCTAAGTGCCAAGCTCCATAGGGGCGAAGTGAAGCTGAGGGATTTATGGCGGGAAGCTCGGAATAAGTACCCCATCTTTGATGATTACCATTTGGATCCAGTGTATATCTTAAAAGTTCTTGTGTTGATAAAGAAACATCAGGCAGGGTCTGATGGGTTGGCGTGTAAGACGCGGGATGTTGAAAGAATCTATGAATATTACAAGGATCGTAATGACAAAGTCTTGGCCAAGGACTTCGCTGTAGATTGGAATGCCGCATGTAAGTATACAGCGAAAGCACTTGAGTCGATTCGTTATGATTACGGGGCTCTGCAGAGCAAGTATATCCCGTATACCCCCATGATCATTGTCTTAGCTGCAATTAAATGGTCTGTGGCTGAATACAATGAATATGATGAGAAATATAAGGGTCTTATTAAAGATAAGATAAATAAATGGTATTGGGGGGCGATCTTTAACAAGGCCTACGAG
>JBAXBI010000218.1:0-3116 GCA_037142055.1 Candidatus Omnitrophota bacterium
TTGAACCAGTAGTATTATTTAAAACCCCCTCTTCACTAGTCGAAGATCAGATTTTCCTTATTCGTATAGGAGGCACAAGCTTATTATCGGGTTATCTAGCTAATATTTTATATCCAATAGTGGGCAGTCACAGAGATCAATTAGTTCTGACAACAATGCCACATCGCTATCAAGCAGCTACAGAGCATGTGATGATTACCATGATTCGTAATGTGGCGACTAAGGTAGGAGTTCAATTCATAAATGATCATTTCAGAGATACTCGCGAGCGCCCCAGTATGACGGGTCACCCTTCGACCCTTGATCGCTATGAGATATTACGAGGAACCATGGCGTATGACAACCGTGGATATGATATCCATGGAAAAACAGTATTGCTTTTTGACGATGTGATTATCTCCGGTAGCAGTTTCAAGGTGGCAAAAGAGGCTTTAATAGAGGCTGGGGCTAAGAAAGTAATCCCTATAGTGTTAATAAAGGGCAAGGAAAATGATCCTCTATGGGAGAAAGAACGCACACGTCGTGTCATTCGTCACTATTATCATGAGAGAGATCAAGAAGGGGTTGATGCTGTTGTTAATTGGCCTCAGGCAAGTCATTCTCTGGTTGATATTGTTAAAGAAATGAAGGATCAGCTTAGTGTTGTGCAGAGGATTCAGTTACAGCGTCAGAAAACACGATACGATACTGCCGAAGATTTATTAGAGAGCATAGGAGATTCCTTTAGATGGAAATATAAATTAGGTCAAGGCGAAGGAGCTGCTGAACGTGAGATTTTTGCAAGTAAGCCAGGGCTAAGTGGTTTTTATAGCGCTATTAAAGAATTGCGACAATTAGGTGAAATAGGCCAATTAGCAACACAGTTCCATACTGAGAAATACGAACACGGAAAACGAAAAAGACTAGCGACTTCAGGCGATATTATTAAATATATTATTGATTTATTGTCACGAAGTAGAGATTTAGAACCAGCACTTAATTACGTGGAAGAGATAGCAGCAAAGATCAGGAAGGTAGAGGATATCAATGAACGCTTAATACTAACATTTAGGGCTGTTTGGTTGGTAGAGTTATTAATTGAGTACTTCCAGAAAGAAGAGTTTATAAGGACAGAAAACACCCAAGTGGTGCAAAAGATTAGTTCGACAAGTGATCCTTATGAAGGTCAAGATATTATGCAAGCCGTGTCTTTGTTACGGAATAAAAAGCATGTTGTTTTGGTTTCACAGTTGCCAGCAGATGATGCTGTTATGGAGATTTGCCAACAACTTGACAATTGGGGATCTGACTATCGAGTAGAGCCTAGATTTGATGAAATTGCAGATGGTCGACGATCTGAAATATTAAATGGGGCCACTCCAGTTATTGGCTTTACAACGTTTGAAGGATTATGTTTGCTTGAGGAAAACCCGGAAGTTTATGAGAAAGTTAACTTTGTGATCACGATGGGAGCCTTGGGTTCTGTAAATATGGGTCAAAAGGTGGTTGTTTTAGGAGCCGACACATTATTAGGAGGAAGAATTTATGAGATGTTAAAAGCCTCCTATGATCAGGTTATACCTATTAGTTATAATAAAGATATCTTTGAGAAGCTAGATCTGACCAATCAGGAGGCTGTAGAAGCGTTCGAAGAGAAAGTTCAACCTGATATTGTCATCACTCTACCAGATTATTTTCAAATAAATCATGGTCATTTATACATCCCTAAAGGGCAGGAAAAGAATATTACGATTTCTTCATGTGATATTTTTGAAGGCGTTACTCTGCCACACCAGACGACATCAGTAATCTTCCCTAAAAAGGAATACGGGCATATCCTAAAAATATTAGAAGAAGAAACTCTTAACGATGTCAACGGGGTCGTTATTCGTACGGGAACGATCTATGGGCATAATAAAGCCTCCCGAGAGTTTGATTTTGTTGAGAGAGTTTTAATGAATTTAAAAGAAGGACGCGAGGCAGAAGTAGATTCGAACGCGAAGATATATCCTGTGCTAGCTGATGATGTGGGATTGTTGGTGATGAAGCTTATTCGACATAATGCCAGAGGAATTTATCAAATTAATTCTACAGAAGCTCTTACGGAGTATTCTTGGGCTTTGAAAATTGCCCAGATGGCAAAGGATAAGGGTATTTTACCCGTAGAAACAAAGATGGATCTTATAAAACCGATAGCTGAAATCGGGCTACAGGATTATGGGATGACTAATTCAGATACTCCAAGCTCGCTAGAAGAGGGAACCGAAAGAACATTAAAACAGATATTTAGACACATGTCTCGCAATCAATTTAGAGCAACTCTTCTTAGAGAATTGAAAATTATTTTTGGAGGTTCAGGCGTTGCAAAATGTCTTTTAGGATTAACAGCGCCATTCATATTCCATACAAAATTATTGGCGGCAGCAGTAAGCGGGGCATCTTCAGAGGAAGATTTTTCTAGCAGTGAGCTATTTAAAGTTGGCAAGACCTTAACAACTGGGGAAATTTTAAGCGTCATTATCCCTGTGGCTGTAGTTGCTGTAGTTTTATGTTTCGTTGTTAGATGGCTGAGAGTAAAGCAGTTGCCATATGGAATTAGAAGACAACTTAATAAAGGGGAATTGGAACGTATTAAGCTAGAACTTTTACGTCTTTGGTCGCCGTATTTAAGTTCTATCAATGACCCTCAGATGCGAACCCAGGCAATGAGCGAAGCGCTAAAAGAAGTTGACGCTTGTATCACAATCTTGAAGAAAAAATGGAATCCAATGGAGAATTATTTTAATGCCAAGATTGCGATATTAGGGGAATCTGAGAAGGATAAATTTAAACCTATGAGAAGAGATTTAACTGAAGCAGACCTTGAAAGGAAAGATGATATTTTTGTAGGTGAGTTGGATTATGCAGTAGCTTCCCTGTGTGGTTTCTGTAAGGCATCAGCACAAGTTCTTCCAGTGACATCTTGGGGGGATGTTGTATTGATCCAACGCGTTGAAAATCCAGATAAGGGTAAGCTAACAATTCCAGGTGGAATGGTAGGGCCGCCAGGAAAGAAAGAAACGAATCGTTATTACTACACAGGAATTCTGGAGCTGGTACAAGAATTAGGTTTATCTCCTGGGGATGTAAAAGGCAAC
>JBAXBI010000219.1:0-3102 GCA_037142055.1 Candidatus Omnitrophota bacterium
GGGGAAATATCTCGTACGCTTTTGAAGTTATTCTTAGTAAAAAACGTTAGCGTCAAAATTAATATTAAACAAACAAATGGATGCCTCTTAATAAAACTTAAAATAGTTGCAACCACACATTATCCCCTAACTTAAAAGTTCTACTATTACCTAAAAATATTTATACGCAAAATTACCCTAAAGATCAAAAAATTACTCCATCGAGATTAGTTCTTAAATTACTCTTAATACAATAATTATATTATTTTTATAGATAATTTTATTGTTGGCGTCCTTTTAAATTATTATTTATCTTTTTTGGAGAGAATCTTTAAAACACTTAAGAACTTAGGATCAATCTTGCCGTTTAAGCTTTCTACTTTATGAACATCCTCCCAACATTTGTCGTAGTCATTTTTCATCAAATAAATAAAGCCTCGGTTATAAAAGGCTAAAGCATTACCAGGGTTTATTTGTATTGCCTTATTAAAATCTTCAATGGCATGATCATTTTTACCCCATTTACCATAGATTTGCCCACGATAGATATAAACCATTTCATTATTGCCATTAAGCTCAATCTCTTTATTAAAATCTAACAAGGCCAAATCCAACTTAGATTTTATTAAAAAAATGTAACCTCTATATAAATACGCTGAGGCGTGATTAGGATCTAGGTCTATCGTTTTGTTATACGCATCCAGAGCATCTTCAAGTTGATTCTTCTGCAGATAAGAATACCCCAAGGCAGCGTAGTTATCCGTGCCTTTAGAATTACTCTTAATGGCTTTACTTAGACTACTAATAGCCTTGTCATAATCACCGGCTCTAAAGTATTCAAGCCCTTTTGATGAGAAATCTTCATCAACTTCTTGGGCATAACTAGCGCAGAAAGAAAAAAACAATACCGCCAACATCAACAAAGTTATTTGTTTTAACTGTTTAAGCATTGCTTTCTAAGTTTCCTAATAATCTTAATAAATTTGCTACTTTGTTATTTTAACAATCTTTCTAGCCAAAGCCAAGGCTTCGTCCTTGGTTAATATTTTTCCTAACGACTGAGCTTCCCCAACATTATTTAAAATCTTTGCAAATAGTGGCGAAGGTTTCAACTTAAGTCTTTTGATTAAATCATTGCCCGTAATCAAACGTACTTCAGGATTCTTATTCGCACTCTCAATAAATTGCTCAATCGTCTGCCAACATACTTTACGATGATGTTCATGCTTAATTTTGGTTGTCAGTGGCCCTCTGGTAGCTCGCTGATCTGCTAGAGCCAAAAGTAAAACGCTTAAAGCCTCTTCTTTTGTGTCCCGTAAGAAACGAAACACCATACGATCTGCTGGTTTTTTAAAGTTTGATAAATACCCAGGACGCAAATGGTAGGTTACCATATCTTCTAAGAAATGTCTTTCTTTCACAGAAAGTTTTAATTGTTTAGCAATAATACGTGTAATGTCAGCTCCCACATGTTCATGACCGTGAAATGTCATGCGATTAGCTTCCTTTTTTTTGGTGCCGGGTTTCCCAATATCGTGCACAAGACAAGCAAATTTCAAAAGAGCATAACGCTTATGCCCTCCAGCTATTTCCTGTTGGAGGTAGTCGTGAATAAAATTCAAGGAATCCTTACTTTTAATCAGTGGAACTTCAAAAGGACGTGACGATTCTTTAATAAATTTCTTCGCTTCGCTACCAATAACACCCAATTCAATTTCCTTTACCAACTCTTCAAACTGCTTCATCACTTCTAAAGAATGATGCCATACATCCAAATGATGATACCCCCCTTGATGAATTCCCTCCATAATACTCAACTGAGGAATGACTTTATCTAAAAGGTTCGCTTTCTTCATCATTATAAAAGTCTCAAAAGTTAAATTAGAAGACAAAACTTTAAACAGTTCTTCTCTAACCCTCTCAGTTGAAACCTTATTAATCAATCCAACATCTTTTTGAATTTGTTTAAACGTTTTCGCTTCAATCTTAAACCCAAGTTGTGCAAACAGACTAAAGGCACGCATCAATCTCAATGGATCATCTAAAAAGGCTCGTGCGGCAACCATCCTCACAGTCTTTGATGTTAAATCTTTAACTGCCCCTTGATAATCTAAGGTTCCCTTAAGGTCGAAATCATCTTCATTAATATCTTTAATATTAAGGCAAAGGGTATTGATAGTAAAATCCCTAAGAGATAAATCTTTCTCTAAGGTAGGGGCACGAAAATCAGAAAAATCAAAAGTCCACAGACTATTATCTTCTTTTTTGACAACTCTTCCACAGGGATGCTCTTCGTCAAGCAATACAAAGGCGCCTTTGATTATTCGGCTGAAGGCTTTACTCAAAGCGATCGCATCTTTAGAAACTGTGAAATCAAAATCGTATCCTTCACGATTTAAGAATTGATCGCGCAAAAACCCACCCACCAAATAAACAGATGCACCACGCTTTAAACTTAATCTTTTAAGCGTTTTAAAATAGGAAGATTTTAATAGAGGATTCATTGCGGATTCATGGCCGCTTTTTTAAAAACTTCTTCAGCCACAAAAATGGGCGCTTTAAATCGCACGGCCATCGCTACAGAGTCAGAAGGACGTGCGTCGATAATTTTAACTTCACCTTCTTTAGTTTTAATTTCTAACTTAGCAAAATAAGTGTTGTGCACAAGCTTATCAATCAAAACACGTTCAATTTTAGCACCTAAATTCTCAATAATATCTGCTAAAAGATCATGAGTCATGGGACGAGGCACTTCCATGTTGGCAATTTTAATTTTAATACTCGAGGCTTCCATGAAGCCAATTACGATAGGAATTTGACGATCACCATTCTTTTCTTTAAGTACAATGACCTGATCCTGACGTTTTTCATCGATAATAATTCGGGCTAGTTCAACTTTTATCATTTTCCCTTTTTCTTTTTATTTTTACCTAAAATGTTTTGTAACTCACTCATAAACTGATTGACATCACGAAACTGACGGTAGACTGAAGCAAAACGCACATAGGCGACTTCATCGGTTTTCGAGAGGAGATCCATCACCATCTCTCCAATATCTTTAGAGTCTATTTCCTGATCATACTTCTTACGAATAATTCTTTCGATATCATCAACTAAAGCCTC
>JBAXBI010000220.1:0-3096 GCA_037142055.1 Candidatus Omnitrophota bacterium
GGAATATTACAACGGGTGGGGTGGGTAAAACTCCTTTGGTGATTTGGATTACTAGGATTTTAGAAAACAAGGGAAGGAAGGTTGTTGTTTTAAGCCGAGGGTATAAGTCTTGTGATGGGACTAATGATGAAATAGAAATGTTTAAAGAGGTTTTGCCTCATGTTCCTGTGATGATAGGAAGAGATAGAAGGAAAAGCATTCAAAAAGCTGTTGATCAGGGGCAAGTAGATATGTTTTTGGCGGATGATGCGTTTCAACATTGGCCACTTAAGAGGGATTTAGATATTGTAGCTATTGATGCCGTTAATCCTTTTGGAAATGGGTATATGCTCCCTAGGGGTTTTCTACGGGAGAAGCCTTTAGCGCTTAATCGTGCAGACGTTTTTGTATTAACAAAAACAGATAAAGTTCAAAGTACGAAGGAACTTCGTAGTCAATTGAATCGAATTAATAACAAAGCTTTGATTGTGGAATCTTGTCATGTCCCGTTACATTTTAGAGAGGTTTTTACAGGGAGAATTCATGGGATTAGTGCTTTAATGAATCAGAAAGTTGTCGCTTTTTGTGCTATTGGAGATCCGTCTTCATTTGAATATGTAATAAAGAAATTAGAGGTAAGTTTAGTGAAAGATTTTATTTTCACAGATCATCATCATTATAGTAAGGACGATATTAAAATAGTGGCTGATTATGCCAGGGGAGAAAATATTAATATCCTGGTGACTACGCATAAAGACGCCGTTAAAATAAAATCTTTTGAGGACATATTTAAAGGTTTAACTATTTTTAGTTTAGATATCAATTTAGAAATCACCCAAGGGCAAGATGAGCTTATTAAGCGAATCCTTTCTTTACAAAATAATTAAGTTTTTAGGTGGAATCTTTTGTCGATTGCCTTATGGCGTAAGCCTTGGCATTGCACGAGGGATAGGGTTTCTTGGTTTTTTTCTAATGGCCCAAAAAAGAGCTGTTGTGGAAGCAAATTTAAGAATAGCTTTTTCAACTAGTCGAAGTCGGCAAGAGATTCGCCATCTGACAAGACAAGTTTTTGAGAATTTTGTCTGTAGTTTTCTGGAATTGCTTTGTCTTCCAAGGATTAAAAAGGAAGGGTTTGAGAAAACAGTTGCCCTTGAGGGGAAAGAGAATATAACTCAGGCGCTATCTTTAGGTAAAGGGTGTATTTTCTTAGCCATTCATTCAGGAAGTTGGGAGCTGGCGAGTTTAGTAGGTAGTATGTGTGAGCACCCCTATAATATTGTAGCTAATGAACAGCGAAAGGCTCCAAAGCTCAATGAACTTCTTAATGACTATCGGCGTTTGGCTGGGGCAAAGGTTATTCCTCCAGGTTCAGCAACCCGAGAAATCATTCGTGTTTTAAAAGCTAATGAGATTGTCTCTTTAGTTTTGGATCAAGGAGGCAAGGATGGGATCCCTGTTGATTTTTTTGGGAAAACAGCCTCTATGTCTACTGGCGCTATTCGTCTGGGACTTAAATATCAAACTCCAATTTGTCCAGTGTGGATAAAACGGGAGACTAATGGTAAGAATGTTTTGAAGGTTTTTCCTATGTTAACCTTACAAACCAGTAAGGACGTAGAAAAAGATGTGATGGTTAATACTCAGAAAGCGGTTAAATTCTTTGAAGATCTCTTAAGAGTTCATCCTTATGAGTACATGTGGTCTTATAAAGTTTACAAATATTCGACACAGACAGAGGTGTTAATTTTAGATGATTCAAAGACAGGACATTTAAGACAATCTCAAGCAGTAGCTAATTCTTTGAAGGTGGCTCTAAATAGTAAAGTTGCTAAACAGGCGAGAATTAAGACCCAAGTGGTTGAATTTAAGTATTGTTGGAGTCAGAAAGTCTTTGCTTTTTATTGTTTGATCGCACAGGTTTTAGGTTTCTTAAGAAAAGAAGGGGCTTTACGAATTTTTCTTAAAGCAAACTGTTATCAAAGCCTGGTTATCTCAAAGCCGGATTTTATTGTTGCTTGCGGCTCTCAGGTTGCGGGAGTAAGTTTTATTCTATCGAGAACATGGCCTACGCAATCAATTCATATTTTAAAACCAGGAGTTCTAGACTGGCGATGGTTTTCATTAATTGTTTTACCTCAGCATGATAAGCCCTCTGGGAGTAGTTTTAAACGGTTAATGTTAACCAAAGTTGCTTTAAATTTGATAACTGTAGAGTATCTTAAACAGCAAGAAGAAAAGTTGTTGTTGCGTTATTCCCATTTAAAAGGTAACGTTCGTTCTAAAATTGGAGTTTTAATTGGGGGGAATACCAAAGGAGTTGTTTTTGATTCGCATCAAATACGTTTGTTGGTTCATCAGCTCAAAGATGCAGCAAAACATTTTAATATGGACCTTTTAGTAACAACTTCGAGACGGACCCCGAAAGATATCGATGAAATGTTGACCAAAGAGTTGCGCAATTTTGAGCGTTGCCCGTTATTGATTATTGCTAATGACTCTAATATTCCTGAAGCGGTCGGTGGGATTCTAGCCTTAAGCGATTTGTTGGTTGTTTCTGGGGAAAGCATCTCAATGATCTCAGAAGCAGTTAGTTCAGGTAAGAAAACTATTGTTTTTTCGGCTGGCGGGAATTATACGCAGAATTCTTCAAGTAAGTATGATCGATTTGTTTTAGGTCTTAATCAGCAAGGGTATTTGTTGGCATCTTCTATTAAAGATCTTTCTGTAACTATTACTCAGGCTATGAGTCAGAAGGCTTTTGTAAAAGCGGTCGATGATCAAACGAAATTGTTAAAGGCCATTGAGGACATATTGTAATGAATATTTTACAGATTCTTCCAGAACTTAATGTGGGTGGAGTTGAAACCGGTACGGTTGATTTTGCCAAATATTGTTCCGCCCTCGATTTCTGGTCTCTGACCGATCATGCCGAAGGATTAACCCCGCAGCGCTGGAAAGAATCGGTTGCAACCGTCCGCCAAGCCAATGCCATGTCGGGCGATCCCAAAAATCCGGATACGGTTGTTTTCATGGGTTGGGAATGGACCAATATTTCGCGTGACGCCAACGAGCATTACGGCCATAAAACTGTGGTTATGCGTGATCTGGACCCGCTGC
>JBAXBI010000221.1:0-3058 GCA_037142055.1 Candidatus Omnitrophota bacterium
AGATCTACCGAATACAAGATTTTAGATGTTGAGAAGTTTTGTAAGCATGCCAAAATTCCTATTATCATGGGGAATGTTGTTACCTATGATATGGCTCTTGAATTAATGGAAGTAGGTGTCGACGGGGTTTTAGTTGGTATTGGACCGGGAGCTGCATGTACCTCTAGAGGAGTTTTAGGTATTGGGATTCCTCAAATAACAGCTACTGTTGATTGCGCGGCCGCTCGTGACTATTATTTTAAACGAAGAGGTCGTTATATTCCTATTATTACAGATGGTGGTATGCGTATTGGAGGAGAAATTTGCAAAGCTATTGCAGCTGGCTCTGATGCTGTAATGGTTGGCTCTGCTTTTGCTAAGGCTGAAGAAGCTCCAGGGCAAGGGTATCATTGGGGTATGGCCACACCTCATGCTAATTTACCACGTGGTACACGTATTCGTGTTGGCACTAGTGGCACTTTAAAAGAAATTTTAATGGGACCTGCACGTGTGGATGATGGTTCTCAGAATTTAGTTGGAGCATTAAAAACTTCCATGGGGTCATTGGGGGCCCGTAATATTAAAGAAATGCAGGATGTAGAGATTATCCTCGCACCTTCTATTCAAACAGAAGGCAAGGTCTTCCAAATCGGTCAAAAGATCGGGATGGGTAAATAGGAGAGAGTTCATGGCTAAAACAGCCGTTAAAAAAACAGTTAAAAAAAGTATAAAATTTGGTACTAAGAAGCATGCTAAGAAAAAGGCTGTCCATGGCCTTATGAAACCTATTAAGCTTCGTTCTGTTTCTAGGGTTGTCCCTATGGAAGTTAAGAAGCAAAGAAGTCGGGATATTCTTCTTGTATTAGATTTCGGTTCTCAATATACACAATTAATTGCTCGTCGCATCCGTGAAAGTAAGGTTTTTAGTCAAATTGTTCCTTACAATATCACAGCCGAAGAAATTATGGCCATCCATCCTAAAGGTATTATTCTCTCCGGTGGGCCACAGAGTGTTAATGATCCAAAAGCGCCATTACCTTTGGAGGAAATTTTTAAGTTAGGGATCCCAATTCTCGGTATTTGTTATGGGATGCAAGCTATTACCCATTTGCTGGGAGGAAAAGTTGCTAAAGCAAAAGGTCGTGAATATGGTAAGGCGGAACTTTTTATTGATAGCAATAAGGATCTTTTTTCTAACTTGTCTACTAACTTAACCTGTTGGATGAGCCATGGTGATGAGATAGCAACGCCACCACCAGGGTTTGTTCGTATAGCCCATACGCTTAATGCGACTAATGCGGCCATTGCAAATCGTAATCGAAAGATTTGGGGGGTGCAATTCCATCCAGAAGTGGTGCATACGCAAAGAGGTTTACAGGTTTTGCAAAATTTTGCCTATACTATTTGTGGCTGTTTACCACGTTGGACCATGGATCGTTTTATCGAAGCCTCAGTTAAGCAAATTAAAGAAACTGTTGGTAATAAAAAAGTGGTCTTAGGATTAAGCGGGGGCGTAGATTCCTCTGTTGCGGCATTATTGCTTCATAAAGCTATAGGTAATAAACTTTACTGTATCTTTGTCGACAATGGCCTTCTACGTAACAATGAAGTTTCATCCGTCCAAAGGACTTTTAAAGGTAATTTTAAAATGAATTTAGCAGTTGTCGATGCACAAAAACGTTTCATGGAACGTCTTAAGGGTGTTGAAGATCCTGAACAAAAACGTAAGATTATTGGAGATGAATTTGTTAAAGTATTTCAAGAAGCGGCTAAGCGAATTAAAAATGTAGAATTTTTAGGTCAAGGAACTTTGTATCCTGATGTTATTGAGTCTGTTTCAGCTCACGGTGGTCCGACAGCGGTGATTAAGAGTCATCATAATGTTGGAGGTCTTCCTAAAGATATGAAATTTATTTTAGTAGAGCCTTTGAGGGAGTTGTTTAAGGATGAAGTCCGTTTAATCGGTAAGAATCTGTTAATGCCAGATTCTATTCTTAAAAGACAACCATTTCCAGGTCCTGGTTTAGCTATCCGCGTCATTGGTGAAGTAACCAAGGAGCGTTTAGAGATTCTTCGTGAAGCTGATGAGCGGGTGCTTGATGAAGTAAAAAAAGCAGGGCTTTATCACGAACTTTGGCAAGCTTTTGCGGTATTGCTACCTATTAAGACTGTTGGAGTTATGGGGGATCAGCGTACTTATGAAAATGTCATTGCAGTTCGCTGCGTCAATAGTATTGATGGGATGACCGCAGATTGGGCTCAAGTGCCTCCTGATCTTTTAGGTAAGATTTCTAATCGTATTATCAACGAGGTTAAAGGTGTTAACCGCGTAGTTTACGATATTTCTTCTAAGCCGCCTGCTACTATTGAGTGGGAATAGACCTACAGCTTTAATTGCTGTATAATACCTAGCTAGAAAAGGTTATTTCCATTTTAGGCTTATGTCATCTGACTTCGTTCATCTGCATGTCCACACTCAATACAGCCTTTTAGACGGCGCTTGCCGTGTAGAGGATTTGGTCAATAAAGCTGCTGATTTGGGTATGAAGGCTTTAGGTATGACTGACCACGGCAATATGTTTGGTGCTGTGCATTTCTACCAAGCCGCCAAAAAAGCAGGTATAAAACCCATTATTGGCTGTGAGGCTTACGTTGCTCAAGGTAGTAGGCTTGAGAAGAATTCCGATCAAAGAAGTATTTCCCACCTTTTACTATTAGCTAAAGACAATCAAGGATATGCAAATTTAATTAAACTTGTTTCTGCAGGATATTTAGATGGTTTTTATTATAAACCTCGGATGGATAAGGAGCTATTGTCTCAATATGCCAAAGGCCTTATTTGCACCTCTGCTTGTCTAAAAGGGGAGGTTTCAAATTTTCTACTTAAAGGTAATTATAATTTAGCATTGAAATCAGCTGATGAGTTATCCCAGATTTTTGGCAAGGATAATTTCTATATTGAGCTTATGGATCATGGCTTAAGAGAACAAAAGAAGGTCAATGAAGGTTTGATTAAAATTGCTCAAGAGTTATCTTTAAAGACAGTGGCTACCAATGATGTGCATTATCTTAATCAGGC
>JBAXBI010000222.1:0-3050 GCA_037142055.1 Candidatus Omnitrophota bacterium
ATTGAACATCCCTTCAAAATCAATGATAATAAACAACAATTGAAACCTTATTTTGTTATTGTTAATCTATATAACTATAGTTTGTGTAATTTATGTGTTCATTGAGGAGGGCAAATGTTTGATTTCTTTTTAAAAGGTGGGCCTGTGATGTGGCCTCTATTGATAACCTCACTGATAACATTATCAGTTGTTATTGAACGTATTTTATTTTTATTAAGAGAAGGAAAGCTAAAACAACCAGAATTAGTCGACAACATGCTTTCTTTGGTGGAGAAAGGTGATATAGAACAAGCTATTCGTTTAGGTAGAGAGAGCAAAGATTTTGTCGTTATAACTCTTGTGTATGGGATGGAACATCGTCAGAGAGGGCTAACCAATGCCCTTCTTCAGGCGGCCAACAGGGAACTGAAGCGTTTCAGTCAAGGACTTCCTATTTTAGATACTGTAATTACATTAGCACCTCTTTTAGGGCTGCTTGGAACCGTCACTGGTATGATTCATGCCTTTGGATTATTAGGTAGCAGAGAACTTGAAGCTCCAGCAGTTATAACTGGAGGGATTGCTCAGGCGTTGATAGCAACAGCTTGTGGTTTAGCAATTGCCATCGTAGCCCTTATACCATTTAATTACCTTAATGCACGTCTGGAAGAGGCTAGACATGATATTGAAGATGCTACCACCCATTTAGAACGGCTATTAAAGGACGGATAAAGATTTATGAAGATACCGCTTCCAATTAGTAGACGAAAGGCAAGAATAGAAATAATACCTCTTATTGATATTATTTTCTTTCTTCTAGCTACCTTTGTGATGGTTTCTATGTCTATGGTAAAAAACCAAGGAATTAATGTTAACTTGCCAACAGCTCATACGGGTGTGGTGCAAGATCGTAATGCCGTTGTCACAATTACTGTGACCTCAGTAGGGGATCTTTATCTTAATCAAGAAAGAATAAGTTTTGATCTGTTGCCAGAACGCCTTAAGCAATTAAAGGCAAAGGATCCTGATCTAAAAGTTTTTATTAACGCAGACAAAAAAGTTTATTTTGACAGTGCCATTAAAGTATTAGATTTAGTTAGAACGGTTGGTATTACAAAGGTCGCCATTCAGACAAAAGGTTCTGTTTTAACTGACAAATGACATACGCAAATGTAACTAATTGGTGGTTTGAAGCTCATCGAAGAGATCAGCGTATAGGTTTTTCGATCGCATTTATTATCCATGTTCTTTTTTTTCTTGTTGGGGGGGTAATGTTTGTAAAGACTGCGCAGTACGGTGTTGTATCTACAACTCAAAGCATTGATGTTAATTTAGTGGATGCTATCGAAGAGACGCCAGCCGTAATGAAGGAGAATCCAGAACCGGTCCAAAAGAAAGAAGAGCAAACTATATCAGTTAAACTATCTGAAGAAGTAAGTCAAGGAGTCAGAGCGCAGGCAAATCCTAATTACTTTCAAAATCCACCACCGCCATATCCTGCTCTTGCTAAACAAATGCGTCAAGAAGGGTTGGTTGTTTTATCAGTTTATGTCAATCGAGAAGGAACTCCCACGAGCGTTGAAATTAAGCAAAGCTGTGGGTATCGCCTCTTAGATCAAGCGGCTTTAAAAGCTGTTAATCATTGGAAATTTCAGCCCTCTCGAGTAGGAGATTTGCCGGTTGAGTCTAATGTTGATGTGCCTATAAGATTTCGCTTGGAGGAATAATATGCAAACGGTCTTGGGAATCAAAGGATTGAAGAAAAGTTTTGATAATTATGAAGGACAAAAGGTCTCGGTGTTGGATATTGACTATTTTAACCTTCAACATCAAGAACAAGTAGGTGTTGAAGGTTTAAGCGGGAGCGGAAAGACAACTTTTTTGAATTTGATTGCAGGAATTCTACAGCCTGATGAAGGACAGATTATATTTGAGGGAATGGATGTTGCACTCCTGTCTGAATCTCGACGGGATTTATGGAGGGCGCAGAATATAGGCTATGTCTTTCAAACCTTTAATCTTTTGCAGGGGTATAGCGCTTTAGAGAATGTGATGTTAGGGATGGCTTTTGGTAAAGGGGTTGATCCTGATTTTGCAGAAACTTTACTCAAACGAGTTAATTTAACCAAGCATATGCATTCTAAGCCAAGGCAGATGTCTATTGGTCAGCAGCAGCGGGTGGCCGTAGCTCGTGCTTTGGCTAACAAACCTAAATTAGTTTTAGCAGATGAACCAACGGGAAATTTGGATCATAAACATGCCTCAGAAACGATCGCTTTGATTCAAGAAGTTTGCATTGAGAACAAAGCAGCGTTGCTTCTTGTAAGTCATGATCGTGGAGTTTTAAGTAAATTTGAGAAGATTGTTAAAATGTCAGAAATTAACAAAGTAGGTGAGGTATGAAAATAATTTTTTTAATTGTACGTCGAAGTTTACGGCAACATTTTCTATCTACCTGTGTAACTTCTATTTCAGTAGGGTTAGCTTGTGGCCTTCTGATGGCTGTTTTTGCTATCCAGACACAGACCCGTGAAGCGATGATGGCAGGGGCGACACGTTTCGACGCTGTTTTAGGGGCAAGAGGCAGTCAACTGCAATTAGTATTGAACGCAATTTTTCATTTAGATGTCTCTCCAGGCAATATTCCATGGGAACTTTATAGAATTATGAGAAATAATTCTAAGGTAGTGAAGGCTATTCCTTATGCATTAGGAGATAATTATAAGGGGTTTCGTATAGTTGCAACCACTTCAGATTTTTTTGACTTTAAGATGATTGATAAGAAATTCCAAATAGTGAAAGGCGGCAGGTTCTTTTATACTCCTCGTAGAGAGGCCGTTGTTGGGGCATTTGTGGCAGATCAGACAGGTCTTAAAATAGGTTCAAAATTTTATGCCTATCATGGGATTGTTCCTGATGAAACAATGAAGCATCCAGAGATTTTTGTAGTAGTTGGTAGGCTCAAACCAACGAATACACCTATCGATAGAGCGATTTGGATCCCCTTGGATGCTTTTTACAGGCTCCCTGGGCATACTTTGCATGGTGAAGGTAAGAACTATGTGCCTAAA